>DATGWU010000131.1:0-1943 GCA_035299345.1 Rhizobium sp. | reverse complement strand
CGCCAGCGCATCGCCATCGCCCGCGCCATGGTGCTGAAACCGAAGGTGCTGGTGCTCGACGAGCCGACGTCGGCACTCGACCGGTCGGTGCAGAAGCAGATCATCGAACTGCTTCGCGACCTGCAGCAGAAGCACGGCCTCTCCTACCTCTTCATCAGCCACGACCTCGCGGTCGTGCGGGCCCTCTCCGACTATATCGTCGTGATGAAGAACGGCGTGATCGTCGAGGAAGGTGAAACCGCAGCGATCTTCGACGCGCCGCAGCAGGCCTACACCAAGGAACTGATGGCGGCCGCCTTCTGAGAGGTAAGGCCTCGCCGCAGACGAGATCGAGGAAAGCAATCTCTCACCCGCCGTGCCGCGGCGGGTGAGACCCCTTCCCATTCGCCGCTCGACAGGTTATGTTCCTAATTCGTTCTCAACGTGCCGGGGCTTTCCTCAGCGCACGTGAACGATGACGAGGAAATGCGGCGGCAAGGTCAACTCACGGAAAACACGGACGCACCGGCAAGTCACCGGCGCGCCTGCGGTGTTGCTCTCTCCGCCATGCCGGTGACGTGCCTATGCATGTCCTGGCGCATGAGGAGACAGAGTATCTGATGAGCCTTGCCTATCTGGAGAAGCTGAACGACCGGCAGCGTGCCGCAGTCGAGCATGGTATCGGCGCGCCCGGATTGCCCGGACCGCTCCTCATCATCGCCGGCGCCGGCTCGGGCAAGACCAACACGCTCGCCCATCGCGTCGCCCACCTGATCGTCAACGGCGCCGATCCGCGCCGCATTCTCCTGATGACCTTCTCCCGCCGCGCCGCATCGGAAATGGCCCGCCGCGTGGAGCGCATCTGCCGAAAGGTGCTGGGCGACAAGGCCGCCGTCATGACCGACGCGCTCGCCTGGGCCGGCACCTTCCACGGCATCGGGGCGCGGCTTCTGCGCATTCACGCCGACCAGATCGGCCTTGCCGACGATTTCACCATCCACGACCGCGAGGACAGCGCCGATCTCATCAATCTCGTGCGCCACGAGCTCGGCCTGTCGAAGACCGAGAGCCGCTTCCCGACCAAGGGCACGTGCCTGTCGATCTATTCCCGCGTAGTGAACTCAGAAACCTCGATCGGCGAGGTGCTGAAGGCGCATTACCCCTGGGTCGCCGGCTGGGAGGAGGAGCTGAAGCAGCTCTTTTCCGCCTATGTGGAGGCCAAGCAGACGCAGAACGTGCTCGATTACGACGACCTCCTGCTCTACTGGGCGCAGATGGTAAGCGAGCCGGAGCTTGCCGACGAGATCGCCGGCCGCTTCGACCACGTGCTGGTCGACGAGTACCAGGATACCAACCGGCTGCAGGCAGCGATCCTGCTTGCGCTGAAGCCGGGAGGCCACGGGCTGACGGTCGTCGGCGACGACGCCCAGTCGATCTATTCCTTCCGCGCCGCGACGGTGCGCAACATCCTCGATTTTCCCGACGCCTTTTCGCCGCCGGCCGATGTCGTCACGCTCGACCGCAACTACCGCTCGACGCAGCCGATCCTCGCAGCGGCGAACGCGGTGATCGGCGAGGCGCGCGAGCGCTTCACCAAGAACCTCTGGAGCGACCGCGAGGCCGAGGAGCGCCCGGCGCTGGTGACTGTCCGCGACGAGGTCGATCAGGCCCGCTACATCGTCGAGCAGATGCTCGAAAACCGCGAGCGCGGCATCGGGTTGAAGCAGCAGGCAGTGCTCTTCCGTTCGTCGAACCACAGCAGTTCGCTCGAAGTCGAGCTCACCCGCTCAAACATCCCCTTCGTCAAGTTCGGCGGCCTCAAATTCCTCGACAGCGCCCATGTCAAGGACATGCTGGCGGTGCTGCGCTTCGCCCAGAATCCGCGCGACCGGGTCGCCGGCTTCCGCCTGCTGCAGCTCCTGCCGGGGATCGGCCCGCAGACCGCCGGCCGCATCCTTGATGCG
>DATGWU010000130.1:0-4918 GCA_035299345.1 Rhizobium sp. | reverse complement strand
AACGATCGGCATCGGCGCTTCGCCCGCCTGCGATGGCCAGGTGCTCGTGTCGGACGACATGCTCGGCCTGTTCAACGATTTCAGGCCGCGTTTCGTCAAGCACTTCGCCGAACTGGCCGATGTCATATCGAGGGCCGCCGAAGACTATGCGGCGGAGGTCCGGGCGCGGACATTTCCGGGTCCCGAACATACCTTTCAAGTCCGCCCGAAGAAGTAGGACCGGACGCACGGTCCGGCCCGGTGCCCCTCAGTCGCCGGGCGTCTTTTCGAGCTGGTAGATCGCATCGTTGATGACGTCGATCTGGTTTACGATCACCGACTGCGCGTCATAGAGCCCGCGATTGTAGAAATGCGCGCCGATCTCCTTGGCGAAGAAGGTCAGGATCGCCTCGGCCTCGAACCGCCCGACATCCAGGTCGAATTCGGAGAGAAAGTAGTCCCTCACCCGCGCGACGATCGCCGCCTGATCGTCGTTGGAGAAATCGAGTTTCGGCATCCGCCTGCTCCTTCGGCGAGGATCGCCACCGCCGGAGCGTGCCACGACAGGTAAGGCGAATCAATCGATCCATCAGGCAAATTCAATTGTCCGCCGGGCGGCTCGCCTCTATCTCTTCCGCAAAAGGAAGCCTTCCATGAAATCCGACCTTTTCGACGGCCTGCGCGGCAGTACGCCGATCCTGATCTCGACGATTCCCTTCGCCGCGCTCTATGGCGCCGTCGCAGTCGCCAACGGGCAGACGGTCGCGGAAGCGACGCTGATGAGTGCCATCGTCTTTGCCGGCGCGAGCCAGCTCGTCGGCATCGAGCTCTTCGGCCACGACGTGCCGATGTGGGTGATCGTGTTGTCGATCTTCGCCGTCAACTTCCGCCACATCCTCTATTCGGCGGCGATCGCTCCCTTCATCCGGCATTTCTCGCCGCTTCAGAAGGCGCTCTCCTTCTTTTTCCTCACCGATCCGCAGTTCGCCGAGACGCTGACGCGCGGTGAGACCGGCCGGTCCGTCTCCTTCGCCTGGTATTTCGGCTTCGCCGCGACGATCTATGTCGGCTGGGTGGCGACGACCGCGGTCGGCGCCTATTTCGGCAGGATGATCGGCAACCCGGCGGCGATCGGCATCGACGTGCTGTTGCCGATCTATTTCATGGGGCTCGTCCTCGGCTTCCGTAGGCGGGCGAACTTCCTGCCGGTGGTCGCCGTCAGCGCCGCCGTCTCCATCGTCGCCTACCGCATGGTCGGTACGCCCTGGCATGTCAGCATCGGTGCACTCGCCGGCGTGGCGCTCGCGGCACTGCTGCCGCCGAAGCCTGCTGCGCCGCTGCCGGTGCCGGCCAAAGCGGAGGCCGGCGAATGAGCGAGTTCCTCACCCCCTATATGACGCTCCTGATCGTAGCCGCGGCGGCCGCGACCTACCTCACCCGGATCGGCGGCTATCTGCTGATCGCGCGGCTGAAGACCGTGCCGCCGCGTCTCGAAGCCGCGCTGAGCGCCGTTCCCGCAGCCGTGCTGACGACGCTCGTCGCCCCCGCCTTCTTTACCGGCGGCACCGACGTCAAGGTCGCCATGGCGGTCGCCCTTGCCGTCGGCCTGCGGTTCTCCGCCATCCCGCTCCTCGTTTCCGGATGGATTGCGGTGATGGCGATGCGCTATTTCATCGGCTGAACGGCTCGGTCACCCGCTCGAGCCAGGCCCGCGTCTCGTCATCCGGGATGAGCGGCATCAGCTCCTCGCGCGTGCGGTGATGATAGGCGTCGAGCCAGTCGAGCTCCTCCGCCGTCAGCAAGTCGGTGACGACGAGGTACTTGTCGATCGGCACATAGGTCAGCGTCTCGAAGCCGAGCATCGGCATGTCGCCGCCCTCGACCGGCTCGGCGTCCCGCACATAGACGAGATTTTCGATGCGGATGCCGAAGGCGCCGGGGCGGTAGTATCCCGGCTCGTTGGAAAGGATCATGCCCGGCAGCAGTTCCTGCGTCGAAAGCCTTGCAATGCGCTGCGGCCCCTCGTGGACGGAGAGATAGGAGCCTACGCCGTGGCCAGTCCCGTGGGCGAAATCCGCCCCCGCCTTCCAAAGCGCGATGCGTGCCAGCGGGTCGAGGTCGCAACCGCGTGTCCCCTTCGGGAACCGTGCGGTGCTGATCGCGATCATGCCCTTGAGCGCCAGGGTGAAGAAGCGCTTCTTCTCGTCCGATACCGGCCCGACTGCGACTGTGCGGGTGATGTCGGTCGTGCCGTTGACGTATTGCGCGCCGGAATCGATGAGGAAAAGTTCGCCGGAATCGATCGTCCGGTCCGTCTCGGTCGTCACCCGGTAGTGCATGATCGCCGCATGCTCGCCGGTGCCGGAAATCGTGTCAAAGGAGATATCCTTGAGCGGGTTCTGCATCCGCTCGCCGACGCGCCGGCGGGCCTCCTCTAGTGCTTGGATCGCCCCTATCTCGGTCACCGTGCCCGGACGCTGGCGGTCGAACCAGGAGAGGAACTCGACGACCGCGACGCCGTCCTGCACATGGGCGACGGCCGAACCGTTGAGCTCGACGGTGTTCTTGACCGCGCGCGGGATCTTCGCCGGATCATTGCCCTCCACCACCGTGCCGCCGTGGTCGCGGATCAGCTCGGAAAGGGCAAACGGTGTCAGGTCGGGGTCGACGAGGATGCGGGCACCCGATGCGGCGAGCGCCTGGAGCCGCGGCGAAAGCTCCAGCGGCTCGACCTGCGTGCAGAGCCCGGCGAGATAGGTCTCCGCCTCGATCCCGGTCTTGCGCTTGTCGAGGAAGAGCACGGCATGTCCGCTCGCCTCGATGATCGCGCGCGCCAGCGGATGCGGCGTATGCGGCACGTCGCTGCCGCGGATGTTGAAGATCCACGCGGCCGACGAGGGATCGGTGACGAGAACGGCGGAAAGGTCTTTCTCGCCGAGCTCCCGGGCGATGCGGGCGATCTTCTCCTCGGCCGGAACACCGGAATAGGACTGCGACTGGATCGAGACGGCGCCGAGCGGTTCGGCCGGACGGTCGGTCCAGAGCGCATCCAGCGGGTTTTCCCGCAGCAGCACCAGCGCGCCATCCTTCTCCGCGAGTGCCTTTTCCAGCCGCCGCACCTCCGCGCCGGTATGCAGCCACGGATCGATGCCGAGGCGGAACCCCTTCGGCGCATGGGCCACGATCCACTTGTGCGGCGGCTCTCCGACGAGGTCCCCGCCCTTGAAGACGGAAGGATCGACCTGCTCGGCGAGCTGCGTCACGTAACGGCCGTCGACGAAGACGATCGCCTCCGCCATGGTGACGAGCACCTGCCCCGCCGAACCGGTGAAGCCCGTCAGCCAGGCGAGCCGCTCGGCGGATTCGGGAACATATTCACCCTGATACTCGTCGGCCCGCGGCACCAGAAAACCGTCTATGCCGAGTTCGGCGAAACGCGCCCGCAGCGCCTCGACGCGCGCACGGCCGAACTGTGGAGTGGACTTCACCTCGAAGGACTGGAACATGACGGACTCGCTCTGACTGATGACTGATTTGCCTTATAGCAAGAGCCGCGCGCGGTTCATCACGTTTTCTCCGATCGGCGCACGCCGGATAAGGCAGCGTCAGCCGACATCAGCGGCAGCCTGCCTTGTTTTTGTTCAGAATAGCTGGGGCAGTTCCCAAGCAGCGAGCCCATCCATGCGCAAAACGCATAACACCCATGAGGTATTCCCCTCTGCCGTCCCGCGCTGGAGTCACTATATTCCAGTCATCGAACGGGCGGAACCAACGCCCGGGACGAAAGGAACACGAAGATGGCAAGCTCTTTCCTTCGCAGGGCGTATCAGCGGATCATCGAAGCGCGCGAGCGTCAGGCCGGCCGTCATGTCAACGATGCGCTGCTGTCGCTGGATGACAAGACGCTGGAATCCATCGGAACAAGCCGCGCCGAACTGCGCCGCAAGCGGGCAACAGGCTCCGTATTCTGATCGAACGCGACGCGGACCGCTCCTCCTCCCAGGTCTGCGCCAGCGCCGGAATACGAGACACGCGTGGGCTTCTCCTCCTCCCGAGCCCATGCATCGATCAGTCGATCTGATCGGAAAGGCGGCATCCCCGGATGCCGCCTTTCGTATTTCGGGACTTCCATTGAGCCATGCAGCAGAAGCAACGCCGCAATGCAGCAAAGCTCTGCTCTCGCCCGCCTCAGCCGCGCAGGTGGATCGTCACCCAGCCGTTGCGCCAGATCGTGCGGACGTGCTTCAGCCCGGCGCCGTTATAGGCGGCAATCACCTTCCACCGCTGGCTGGCGAGAATCCCCGACAGGATGACCGAACCGCCGCCCGAAAGGTTGGCGACCAGTTGCGGCGCCATCTTCATCAGCGGTCGTGCGAGGATATTGGCGATGATCAGGTCGAACGGGCCGTATTTGCCGAATGCTGTCGAATGAAAGCCGGGCGCGACCCGGAATTCGATGCCCGAGACGATGCCGTTGCGGCGGGCGTTTTCCTTGGCGACCCGCACGGCGATCGGATCGATGTCGGTCGCAAGTACCGAGATCGGCAACAAGCGACGCACCGCGATCGCCAGCACGCCGCTTCCCGTTCCGAGGTCGAGTGCGTTGCGCGGGCGTTCCGCACGCGTGACCTCGGCGATCATTTCGAGGCAGCCCGCCGTCGTGCCGTGATGGCCTGTCCCGAAGGCCTGGCCGGCATCGATCTCGATGGCGAGGTCGTTGACCTGGACCTTGTCACGGTCATGCGAGCCGTGGACGAGGAAACGCCCGGCGCGAACCGGCGTCAGTCCCTCGAGCGACTTCGCGATCCAGTCTATGTCGGGGATGACTTCGCGCTCGATCTCGAGCGAAGAGAAGTCTTCGGCGAGCATCATGCTGAGCCGGTCGTGGACTTCCGCCTCCTCGTCCGCCATCAGGTAGATCGAGGCTTCCCAGACGTCG
>DATGWU010000129.1:0-1993 GCA_035299345.1 Rhizobium sp. | reverse complement strand
CTGGCAGAAGCCTGAAGCGACCGCCGCCAAGTTCATCGGCGATTGGATGACGACGGGTGACGTGGGCCGGAGGGACGAAGAGGGCTATTTCTTCTTTCTCGGCCGCGACGACGATGTCATCACTTCATCCGGTTACCGGATTGGGCCGACCGAGATCGAGGATTGCCTCCTCGGTCACCCCGCGGTGCAACTCGCGGCGGTGATCGGGAAGCCAGATCCGCTGCGCACCGAAATCGTCAAGGCCTTCGTCGTTCTCAGGCCTGGCCATGTCCCGGGTCCAGAGTTGGCAGCCGATCTTCGCTTGTGGGTCAAGCAGCGTTTGTCGATGCACGAATATCCGCGCGAGGTCACCTTCGTGGACGAGTTGCCGCTGACGACGTCGGGCAAGGTGATCCGTCGGCTTCTGCGCGAGCAGGAGACAGCGGGTTTCGCTGCGGAATAAAACGCCCTCAGCGATCACCAAACCGGCGCGACAGGATCTTGTCGCGCAGCATCCGTGCGAGATTGCGGGTATTTCTGTAAAGATGAAGTTGCGTCGCAACCTGCCGGACATCACGGTCGGAGTTGCGGTTGAGACCGATGACCACCGTCGCCATCTCCTCGCGTTCCCGCCACATGCGGTGCAGCATGGTCTGCTCGGCATCGGTGGAGGAATCCGTGCGCACGATGTTGGCGTCTTCGAGGTGCCAGGCAGTCAGGTCCGCGGCAAGCAGCTTGCCGGGTGAGAAGCGGGCATAATCCTCGTCGAACGTGGTCTTCCAGGTGTAGGCCTCGCCGGCCATGATGAAGACGATCATCGAGGCGACTGCTTTACCGTCAAGATCGAGCGTGTGAATACGCACAGCGTCGACCTCGGCAAGGTTGCTGACGGCTTCACGGGCGAAAGCTGAACGGTAACGGTCGTTGAGGAGTGCGGTCCGCTTTTTTCCCTTCCAACCCCTTGCCTCGAGCGAGAGGAACTCCTCCATACGCAGCCGGATCTCCTCTGGCTGTCGAGCGACGCTGTAGACAAGTTCGCCCTCCTGGGCGAGCAAACGGCGCTGCCGGCGGATATCCTTCAGGTGCCCCCTGGAGATGGCGTTTTTGAGGTAGGTGTTGCCGTCCTCATAGCTCTCAAGCATCGGGCGCTGGGAAGGATTGGTGATCGTCAGGGGCAGGTCCCGGCTGAGGGCCAGCGCTCTCGCGAGCTTGGCGAACGGGCCGTTGACACGAAGGCTGGGCAGGACGAGGACTCCGGGGAGTTTTGCCTCCTGAGCGGCGAGCGCCTCGAAAAGGTTGTCGATCGTCTCCGCCGCATCCTCCGCGTCGACGAGCGGCGTTCCGAGCGGACCGAAGTCGTTGGCCCAAACCCTGATGATCGAAGGGCCGACGGAGAAGCCCGGCTTCTCGATGGAGAACGGCATCAACAGGCGCATGCGGCTACGCGCGCCAACCTCGTCGCGAACGATGGCGATGCGGATCTGCCGGTCCTCAAGCCGTGGCATCGCCGGCGCAAGGAAGCGGGCCGCGAAAAAGACATTGGGTTCCATGGCCCGATAGGTGAGGAAGTCCAGTTCTTCCTGCAGATCGTAGCCCATGCGGCCGGGGTAGAGCGCAAGATGGCGTCCCGGACGCCCGACGGCGATGCGCACGTCGGCGACGACACCTGGACGCCCGTCGACCGAAAGTGCCCCGGGAGGGAGGCTGTCGGGACCATTCTTGCTGTCGTTGAAGATCGGCGGCTGCATCATGATCTGGATGGCCTTGTTCTGTCCAGGATTGCCAGCGGATTGGCGAATGCGAAAAGTACGATACCGAGCGAAGCGCGCACGGCGAGGTGGAGGAGAAGCGCTTCGACCATCATGGCTGCGGCGGTGGCTGAAGCCGCGCCCACCAAGCCGAAGTGCGGGATCAGAATAACATTCAATGCAATGTTTGTCGCGAGCGCGACGACGTAAAGCCACACGCAAAGTCCTTGCCGGCCGGCCATGGTCAGCAACACTTCGCCGGGCCC
>DATGWU010000128.1:0-11391 GCA_035299345.1 Rhizobium sp. | reverse complement strand
TGATCGACGACGGCTGGCGCGACAGCGACCGGCCAATGCCGCCGAAGGGCCTCACCTATCGCGGCGAGCCGAACGGCTTCCAGCTCTACGACATGGGCGCGACAGCGGCGATGGAAGATTATCTGACGACGGTCCGCCGCTACTGCGACGAGATGGGCCTGCCGGCGGATGCCACGACCGCCGAATTCGGTCCCGGCCAGTTCGAGGTGAACCTGCTGCACCGTCCGGACGCGATGGCCGCCGCCGACGACTGCATCTACCTGAAGCGCGTCGTCGATTTCGCCGCCCGCCGCCACGGCCTCAAGGCCACCTGCATGGCCAAGCCCTACGGCGACCAGGCCGGCTCCGGCCTGCACGTGCATGCGAGCATCATCGACAGGGATGGCAAGAACATCCTCGACGCGAAGGGCGGCGATCCGGTGCGGCTCAAATCGGTGACCGCCGGCATGCTGAAGAGCATGCAGGACGCCCAGCTGATCTTCGCTCCGTTCGCCAATTCCTACCGCCGCTTCCAGCCGGGCTCGTTCGCCCCCGACAAGGTCGACTGGGGCTTCGGCAACCGCGGCACGGCGATCCGCATTCCCGACAAGGACGGTCCCGCCGCGCGCGTCGAGCATCGCGTCGCCGGCGCCGACGCCAACCCGCATCTCCTGCTCGCCGCGATCCTCGGCGGCATGCTGCTCGGCCTCGACGCAGACCTCGATCCCGGCCCGGTCACCACGCCCGACAGCGCACCGGAAAATCCGGACATGCTCACGCACGATTTCCTGACGGCGGTCGACCGCTTCCGCGCCTCCGCCTTCATCGCCGACACCTTCGGCGAGGCCTATCGCAAGCTCTACGGCGACACCAAGCGCAAGGAGGCGATCACCTACCTGCGCACCGTTTCGGACTTCGACTACCGCACCTACCTGCCGCGAATCTGAGCCGGGCGGTCACGCGTCCTGCGACAAGAAGGGACCGGCGGCCGCGGCACAAGCAACCGTGTGGCGCTCCGGCACCATGACGGCGAATAGCGTTGGGGGAGGATTGCGCGCATACGTTCCAAGACATAGAGATAAAAATATATTCAGCGAAAGGAATCATTTGATGACCAAGAATTTTGCCTGGGCAGTCCTCTTTGCAGCCATGGCGACGCCGGCGGCAGCCGCGGACATGTCGGCGTCTCTGGAAGCGCCCGTCGTCAGCGACTGGTCCGGCTTCTACCTCGGCGCACATGCCGGCGGTGGCAAATCGATCGTCGACTGGACCTTCGCCGGCCTCGGAACGACCGCGGATCACGAGGGCGACGGCGCTTTCGGCGGTGTACAGGCGGGCTACAACTTCCAGTCCGGCAACTGGGTCTTCGGCGCAGAAGCCGATATTTCGGCCTCCGGCATCAAGGGCGACACGGCCTGCCCCAACCCGGTCTACACCTGCTCCAGCGACGCCAAGTGGCTCTCCACGGTTCGCGGCCGCGTCGGCTACAGCTTCGACAACCTGCTGGTCTACGGCACCGGCGGTCTCGGCATCGGGCAGTTCGAGATGAGCACCGACGACGGGGCGGGCGACAGCGGCGGCGACAGCCGCACCAAAACCGGCTGGGTTGCCGGTGCCGGCGTCGAATACGCCATTTCGCCGCGCTGGTCGGTCAAGGCGGAGTACATGTACTACGACTTCGGCAGCGCGAGGTACGGGGTTTACCCGACGCAGGACGCGGACATCGACCAGCGATTCCACACCGGCAAGATCGGCGTGAACTTCCGATTCTGATCGCGCAACGGTTGCCCACTCTCGAGGAGCCGCCTTCCAAGGGCGGCTCTTTTCGTATGCGGTGCTGTATGCCCGCCATCGGCCACCCAGAGTTGACAGATGTCAGCGATAAGCGCCCTTTGTGTTGCACTTTGGATACGCAACCAGAAATAGCGCGCCCGCGAATTGCCCGTTCGTTCATCGTCATATAGAAATATGCGTGTATCAGCGAGAGGGACGACGCAATGATCAGGAATTTCGCACGCGTATTGGTGTTTGCCGCCATGGCGGTACCGGCGACCGCAGCCGACATGTCGGCTCCCCTGGAGGTTCCGGTCTCCAGCGATTGGTCCGGCTTCTACCTCGGTGCCCATCTCGGCGGGGGGAAGTCGATCATCGACTGGACCTATGATCTCGGCGGCACGGCCGACCACGAGGGCGAAGGTGTTCTGGGTGGCGCGCAGGCCGGCTACAACTTCCAGTCCGGCAACTGGGTCTTCGGCGCAGAAGCCGACATCTCCGCCTCCGGCATCGACGGCGACACAGACTGCCCGAACCCGGCCTTCACCTGCTCCAGCGACGCCAAGTGGCTTTCGACGGTTCGCGGCCGCGTCGGCTACAGCTTCGACAAGCTGCTGGTCTACGGCACCGGCGGTCTCGGCATCGGCCGTTTCGAGATGAGCACCGACAACGGTGCCGGCACCAGCGGCAGCACCACCAAGACCGATACCGGCTGGGTGGCCGGTGCGGGCGTGGAATATGCCATTTCGCCGCGCTGGTCGGTCAAGGCAGAATACATGTATTACGACTTCGGCAAGACCAGCTACGAGGTTGACGGCGGGCTCGGCATCGAAGTCGACCAGCGCTACCACACCGGCAAGGTCGGCGTGAACTTCAAGTTCTGATCGCGGACATCGACAGGCAGCACCTCATGAGCCGCCCCGCCCGGGCGGCTCTTTTTCGTATGCGGCGGCGTCCGGATCAGGCGTCCGGAGCGGCCGGCGGCGCCAGCACCTGCAGCTCGCCCGGATGGATCTGCACCTGCAACCGGTCCGGCATGCGCACCAGCTCGCCGTCCACGACACAGTGCGCGCCGCGCGGATGTCGCGGAAAATGCAGCCGGATCGTCTCGGCGGTGGCGGCGGTGACGGCGGCGTTCTCCTTCATCCGGCCGCGGGCGATATCGAAGGCGAGTTTCGCCACGCCCCAGGGTTCCAGAGCGTCGGTGAGATAGACGCCGAGCCTGCCCCCGGTGAGCTCGTCGGCGAAGAAGAGCGGCCTCTGTCCGAACGGATTGTTGGAGATCGAGATCGCCGAGACGATGCGACGCTCGCTGCGGCCGTCGTGGTCGAGATCGAACACCACCTCGAAGCGCGGCGGCTTCAGCATCACGCCGAGGGCGGCGCGCGCACTCGCCGCGATCTTGCCGAGGCGCGACGCATAGGTCCTCGCGTCGCGCATCCGGACCATGCGGGCGTGGAGGCCGGCGGAGAACTGATGCACGAAGGGCCGGCCGTTGACCGAGGCGATGTCGACAGCGCGGACCGGGCTTGCCGCGAGCGTCTCCAGCGCTGCACGAAGGTCGAGCGGGATGCGCAGCGACCGCGCGAAGAGGTTCATGGTGCCGGCGGGCACCACGCCGAGCGGCAACCCGGCCTTCCATGCGACACCGGCGGCGGCCGATATCGTACCGTCACCCCCGCCGGCAAGCAGCGCATCGGCGTCGCGCACCGCCGCGGCGAGCACAGGCAGCATCTCGCTCCCGCTGACGACAATGCATTCGAGCTCGTGTCCCCGGGCGGCAAAGATTTGACGTGCGAGCGCCGAGACCTCGGCCATGTCCGCGGTCTTGAAGGTCCCGCCGTCGCGGTTGAAGATGGCCTTGATGCGCATGGTCTCCACTCCGCCCGCATTGCTTTCCCGACGTTCACTCCTCCGGGGCTGCGAGACAGGGATCGAGCATGATCCGCCGCGCACCGTACCGCGCATAGCCGCCGGCGAAGAGGACGGTGTCACCGACGTTCCGCCCCTCCTTGCTGTAGGTGACGCACATGACCTGCACGTCCTTCTCCTCACACATCACCAGATAGGCGAGCGTTCCGTCCCATTGCACCGCCGCCAGCCGGCCGGTGATCGTCAGCGTGATCCGGTCGTCGGTCGCCGGTGCGTGGTCGATCCAGTGTTTTATCGTCTCGCAGGTCGCCGGCCGCTCGGCATAGCCCTCACCCATCCTGAACGGTCCTTCGGGGTCGATCATCGGCTCCGAGGATGAGGCAGAAACCGACCCGAGGAGCGACGGGATGGCGACGGCAAGGCTTGTCGCGGTGCGACGGCACGATCGAAACACGAGGCACGCTCCCGGCTTGGTTGGTCGGTCTGGACTACCGCCCCTGATTCGCGCCTTTTTGAGGCCGGCCGCGAAACAGGACGTCAGGCCGCGGAGGCGGACCTTGCCGGAGCCACCGCCTGCGCCTCGTCGCCGGGGCTCACCAGGGAGAGCGCGCCGTTGTGGCAGACAACGTGGGTCTCTCCCCATTGCAGGAGTGCCTGCACCACCGGCTCGAGGCTGCGACCGAGCGGCGTCAGCGCGTAGTCCACCCTCGGCGGAACGACAGGAAACACCGTCCGCGAGACGATCCCCGCCTCCTCCATCTCGCGAAGCTGCTTGGTCAGCATCCGCTGGGTGACGGAGGAGAGACGGCGCTGCAACTCGCCGAAGCGCAGGGTGCCTTCGGTGAAGAGGTGATAGAGGATCACGCCCTTCCACTTGCCGTCGAGCAGGCTCAGCGTCGATTCGACCGGGCATCCGGGAAACTTGTTGGTGAGCTTGGCGCGGGGTCGGGACATGGACAGTATCCTTTTTGATCCTACGTACAGTTTCGGTCGGTAGAAACACAAAATGTGCATTCTTGTCGCCGCCGTCCATATGTATCAATTAGACGGCGTGCATCAATCCAGACAGGAGAACGCCCATGCGCGCCATCGGTTACAGGACACCCCTTTCCATCGATAACGAGGAATCGCTGGTCGACCTCGAGCTTCCCGTGCCCGAGGCGACGGGACACGACCTGCTGGTCGAAGTGAAGGCCGTTTCGGTCAATCCCGTGGACACCAAAGTACGCGCCGGAGCCGCACCCGAGCCGGGGCATCATCGCATCCTCGGCTTCGATGCGGCCGGCGTGGTCAAGGCCGTCGGCGAAAAGGTCACCCTCTTCAAGCCCGGCGATCCGGTCTACTACGCCGGCGCGATCGATCGGCCGGGCACCAACAGCGAGTTCCACCTGGTCGACGAGCGGATCGTCGGCCGCAAGCCGGAAAGTCTCGGCTTTGCCGAGGCGGCGGCATTGCCGCTCACCGCGATAACCGCCTACGAGATGCTGTTCCATCGCCTGAAGGTTCAGGACAAGCCGGCGCCCGAAAACAACATTCTTCTCGTCACCGGCGGGGCCGGCGGCGTCGGCTCGATGACGATCCAGCTCGCCCGCGTCCTGACCGACCTCACGGTCGTCACCACCGCCTCGCGGCCGGAGAGCACGGAATGGGCTCGTGCGCTCGGCGCCCACCACGTCCTCGACCATCGCAATCCGCTGGCGCCGCAATATGCCGGCCTCGGGCTCGACGCCCCGTATTTCGTCTTCTCGGTGACCCGCAGCGACCTCCACACACCGGGGCTGATCGCCGTCATCGCGCCGCAGGGGCGGTTCGGCATCATCGACGACATCAAGGACGGCTTCGACGCGATGCCGTTCAAGGGCAAGTCGCTGTCGATCCACTGGGAGATGATGTTCGCCCGCTCGCTCTACCACACGCCCGACATGATCGAGCAGCACCACCTGCTGAACCACGTGGCCGATCTCGTCGACGCCGGCCGCATCCGCACGACGCTCGCAGAAACGCTCGGGACGATCAACGCGGCCAACCTGCGCCGGGCCCACGCTCTCGTCGAAAGCGGCCATGTGACCGGCAAGGTGGTGCTGGAAGGCTTCGACGCCTGAGACCGCAATCCCGTCGGCCCGCTGCGGAAGGCCCGCCGTCCGCAGCGGCAAATTGCGGCGACGGCGCCGGACGGTGTAGATATTTCGTTCAACCAATCAACGGAGGAGACGCGGCATGGATCAGGTCACCGGTGGTTGCCTCTGCGGCAACGTCCGATTAACGGCGTCGGGGCGGCCCTACCGGGTCGGCATCTGTCATTGTCTCGACTGCCGCAAGCATCACGGGGCGTTGTTCCATGCCTCGGCGATCTTCCCCGAAGATGCGGTGCAGATCGAAGGCGAGACCCGCGACTATGCCGGTCGGTTCTTCTGCCCGCGCTGCGGCTCGCCGGTCTTCGGGCGCAGCGGCGACGAGATCGAGGTGAACCTCGGCTCGCTCGATGCGCCCGACCAGTTCAGGCCGACCTACGAACTCTGGACCATCCGGCGCGAGTCCTTTCTGCCGCCGTTTCCGCTCGAAAGGCGATACGAGCGCAACCGCGAGGGCTCGGGCAGAACCGAGCCGTAGGGAGCCGCGAAACCTCAGGCCTGCAGAACGAGGACCCGCGCGCCGACGTTGACGCGGTTATAGAGGTCGATGACGTCGTGGTTCATCATGCGGATGCAGCCGCTCGACATCGCCTGGCCGATCGACCAGGGCTGCGTGGTGCCGTGGATGCGGAACATAGTGTCGCCGCCGCCGCGATAGAGGTAGAGCGCGCGGGCGCCGAGCGGGCTCGACAGGCCACCTGGAACGCCACCGGCATAGCGGCGATTGCGCGGATCGCGGGCGATCATCTTGCCGGTCGGGGTCCAGCCCGGCCATTCGGCCTTGCGACCGATATAGGCATGGCCGGCAAGCGCATAGCCGTTGCGTCCGACGCCGACGCCGTAGCGGATCGCGCGCCCCTCCCCGAGCACATAGTAGAGCCGGCGTGCCGGCGTATCGACGACGATCGTGCCGGCCGGTTCGTTGGTCGCGTAGGCGACCTCCTGGCGGCGCAGTTCCGGCTTGAACTTCTCGAGCGACACCCGCTTGATCGGATAAGGCTCGTCGGCGATCGGGCCGTAGTTGGCGTAGTCGGAATTCGTGGTGCAGCCTGCAAGCAGCAGCGGCAGTCCAGCCAGGAATCCACGGCGAGAGATCGGCATGATCGGTTCCCCAGGTTGCGCTCGTATGAGCAACAACTTAAGGAATTTATGGTTAACGGAGACTTAAAGCCGGTCCCGCGTGGCGGAACGGCGTTTACGACTGCGGCGGCGGAAGCTTCAGCGGCCCACCCGTCTTCACCGTCCGGATCGCGAAGTTCGAGCGGATGTCGGTGACGCCCGGCAGGTCGAGCAGCGTCTCGGTGAGAAGCGTCTCATAAGCCGCGAGGTCGGCGACAACCACCTCGGCGAGGAAATCCGCCTCGCCCGAGATCAGGTGGCAGGAGGCGACCTCCGGCACGGCGAGCAGCGCCTCCTGCAGCCGATCCGAGCTCGCACGATTGTGCTGGCCGACCTTGATCTCCACGAACACCGTCAGGCCGAGCCCGACCTTGCCGCGATCGATCTCCGCCCGGTAGCCGCGGATCACGCCGTCCTTCTCGAGATTACGGATGCGCCTGAGACATGGGGTCGGGGACAGGTTGATCCTCTCGGCGATATCGACGTTGCTCGCACGGGCGTCTTCCTGCAGGACCGACAGGATGCGCATATCAAATGCATCGAGATTTGGCATATCCGATAAGCCTTTGCCGTCTTCGTGGCGGAAAATGCCAAGCCCTATGTCGCAAGTGGCCGCAAATGGCAAGGACATGCCACGCCCCAACCCCTAGTATATCAGCGAACAGCAAAATCGAGGGGGAGAAGCCATGGCCCACGCAAGCCTGGAGGAGGCAGCCGTGCCGTCGAAAGCATCGGGATACGCCGCAGCGCTCGTGACCGTCGTCATCTGGGCGGTGTGGGTAATCGCCACCCGTCACGGGCGACAGGGGGCGATCGGCGCCACTGAGCTCGGCCTGATCCGCTTCGGCGTTCCCGCGCTCGTCCTCGCGCCCGTCTGGCTCCGGACCGGGCTCATGCCTCGTGGCGTGTCACCGTTCGTGCTCTTCCTGATGGTCTGCGGATCTGGGGCGCCGTTCTTCCACCTCGCCGCCTTCGCGCTTCGCTTCGCTCCGGCCTCGGCCGCCGGAGTCCTGCTCGTCGGCGCCATGCCGCTCGCAACCGCGCTGATCGGCATCGTCCTTTTCCGTGAACGGCCGGACCGGCTGAGGCTCGCCGGCCTCGGCGCCATCCTGCTCGGCATCGCGCTTCTTCTCGCAAGCCTGCTCGAAGCCCAGCACATCGCCTGGCAGGGCTATCTGCTGCTGCCCGTCGCCGCCACCTTCTGGGCGGTCTACACCCATGCCTTCCGGCGGTCAGGACTCGGGGCGCTCGAAGGCAGCGCGCTCATCGCCGTCTGGTCCTTCCTGATCCATATCGGCCTCGTGCTGACCGTCGGCGTCGATTTCAGCAGCATCGGGCTTCCTGCGCTCGGCATCCAGGTGGTGGCACAGGGCCTGCTCTCCGGCCTTGCCGCCACCGTCGCCTACGGCGCGGCGGTTCGCATCCTCGGCAGCACGCCGGCTGCCGCCTTCGCCGCCCTCGTCCCGGTCATGGCGGCCTTCGGCGGCGCGCTCCTTCTCGGCGAAACGATCGGCCCCGTCGACATCATTGCCGCCCTCGTCACCGGCATCGGCGTGGCGCTCTCGACCGGCATCCTCTCGCGCCGCAGATAAGCGCCTGACGGATCGGACGTTTCGACCCTCTCTCTCCGCTCGCAAAAGATCGGCGCCATGGCGCCGCCGCTTGCCGCTGTCGGGAGGTGTGAAATGGCGGTATAATCCGGCCCGCGCCAGATTGAAGGGAGGAAGCCTTATGGAAACCACCGACAAGACGTTCAGCGGCGCCATACCGGAACTGTATGACCACTACATGGTGCCGATGATCTTTCAGGAATTTGCCGAGGATCTGGCGGCACGCGTCGCCGCCCGCTCCCCCATGTCGGTCATGGAGACTGCGGCGGGGACCGGTGTCCTCACGCGGGCGCTTGCACCGTTGCTTTCGAGCGAGGCACGCTATGTCGTCACCGACCTCAACCCGCCGATGCTGGCGCAGGCGCAAAACCGGCAACCGCCGGACGAACGCCTGAGCTGGCAGCCGGCCGACGCGCTCAGCCTGCCGTTCGACGACGGCATGTTCGATGCGGTCTGCTGCCAGTTCGGCGTGATGTTCTTTCCCGACCGGGTCGCCGGATACAAGGAGGCACGGCGCGTCCTGCAGCCGGGTGGGCTTTACGCCTTCAGCACATGGGACCGGATCGAGGACAATGAATTCGCCCATATCGTCGAACAGACGCTGGCCGACGTCTTTCCCGACGACCCGCCGATGTTCATGTCGCGAACGCCGCATGGCTACTTCGATACCGAGCGCATCCGGCGGGATGTCGAGGCGGCAGGCTTCAGCGACATTGAAATCACCACGATAGAGACCGGCAGCCCCGCGCCATCGGCGATGCACGCCGCCATTGCCTACTGCCAGGGCACGCCGTTCCGTAACGAGATCACGGCTCGCAACGCCGAACTGCTGCGCGTCGTCACGGACAAGGTGGCCGCGTCAATCGCCGGTCGGTTCGGAGACGGGCGGATCAGCGGTCGCATCCGCGGCCATGTGGTTACCGCCGTCGCCTGATCTTCGGCCACGGGCACAACGACTCGAACCGGACCAGGCGCCTTCGGGCAATGTCAGCCAGCCGTGCGTCGTTGGCATGCTCGAACGGCACCCTGTCGCGCAAGGCCTAAGCGCAAACGAAAAGCCCGGCCGTCCTGCCGACGACCGGGCCGCGCATGACGATTGCGAGCAGTCACCCGCCCGCGGCGACGTCAGTTCCATTGCTGGCTGCGCCATTCCCACGGGGTGACCGAGCCATCCTTGTCGGCATCGGCAGCCGCGAAGTGGGCCTTGGCGCCGGCGATGAACTCGGCCTGGCTGACGGTCCCGTTCTTGTCCGCGTCGAGCGTGCCGAAGCGGTCGGCCTTCTGCTTTTCACGTGCCTCCTGGCGTGCCTTGTTCCAGCCGTCCTGCGGCCCCATCCGGACGGTCATGTATTCTTCCATGGTCAGCTCGCCGTTGTCGTCGGCGTCCATCGCCGCGAAGACTTCCTCGGCGGCAGAGGCGGCTTCCTCTGCGCTGATGACGCCGTTGTCGTCGGTATCGATGATCGGGAAACGCCCGCGGCCGGGATTGTTCATCATCATGCCGCCGCCGCTCCAGCCCATGCCGCGACCGGAGAAGGGCTGCGCCTCCACGGCGCTGGCCAAAAGGGTGGACGTCAGTGCAAGCGCGAGTGCCGAAGCCAAAATGCCTTTCATGATCAACCTCCTGTCGATACCTGTCGACGCTTGAATTGTTGCAGACCGCCGGCATCCGTTTGCCGTCGCGGCCATCGCTACAGTAGTCCATCGATACATACTGAAGTTGATATGCATCAATATGGAGAAATGGTAATGAAACGCCCGCGACCGGCAGCGAGGGACTTGCCGTTGTTCCGGCGGCGCCTATCTTGGAGGGAACGGGCGAAGGGTCGAGGAGGAGGAATGGCGACGCATCGCATCTATTCGACGAGTTTCGCCAGCGTTTATCCCCTCTACGTCGCAAAGGCGGAAAGGAAGGGGCGCACGAAGGCGGAGGTCGACGAGATCATCGGCTGGCTGACCGGCTACAGTCCCGAGGCGCTCGCCGATCAGCTCGCGAAAAACACCAGCTTTCAGGATTTCCTCGCACAGGCGCCGCGGATGAATCCCGCCCGAACGTCGATCACCGGCGTTGTCTGCGGCGTCCGGGTGGAGGACATCGAGGAACCGACCATGCAGGACATCCGCTATCTCGACAAGCTGATCGACGAGCTCGCCAAGGGCAGGCCGATGGCGAAGATCCTGCGCGGCTAGGGCGCCAACAAAAAGGCCCGTCCGCAACGGACAGGCCCCTTTTCAACTTCTTCGTGGTCGCGGCGCCGGAAATCAGACGCCTTCGAGCACCTTCAGCCAGCCGTGCGCGTCGTTGGTCTGGCCGCGCTGGATGCCGACGAGCGTATCGCGGAGCTTCGCCGTCACCGGACCGGTTTCGCCGGCATTGATGACGAACTCGCCATCCGGCGACTTGACCTTGCCGATCGCGGCGACGACGGCCGCGGTGCCGCAGGCAAAGGCTTCCTTCGCCTTGCCGCTCGCCACGTCCGCCTTCCAGTCCTCGAAGGCGTAGCGCTCCTCGCGCACCGTGTAGCCGAGGTCACGCGCAAGCGCGATCAGCGACTTGCGGGTGATGCCGGGCAGGATCGTGCCGCCGAGCGGCGGGGTAACCAGCGAACCGTCGGCCATCACGATGAAGACGTTCATGCCGCCAAGTTCCTCCAGCCAGCGATGCTCGGCGGCATCGAGGAAGACGACCTGGTCGCAACCGTGCTCATAGGCGGCGGCCTGTGCCACGAGGCTTCCGGCATAGTTGCCGCCGCACTTGGCCGCACCGGTGCCGCCGGGGGCCGCCCGGGTATAGTCGCTGACCCACACGGACACGGCAGGCGCGCCTGACTTGAAGTAGTTGCCCGCGGGGCTGAGGATGACCACGAACTTGTACTGTTTCGCTGGCCGCACGCCCAGGAACGGTT
>DATGWU010000127.1:0-13014 GCA_035299345.1 Rhizobium sp. | reverse complement strand
GCCGCCGATCAGCGGCAGGAACGGCGCCTTGCGGGCCATGGCGGCGAACTTGTTGAAGAAGATGTCTTCGGGGCCGAAGATGATCGACGGACGCATAATGACGGCATCCGGCTTGATCGAGAAGACCGCAGCTTCCGCCTTGCCCTTGGTGACGGCGTACTGCGACTCCGCGTTCATGTCGGCGCCGATCGCCGAAATATGGGTGAGGCTTGCGCCGACAGTCCTCGCAGCTTCGGCTACGGCGCGGGCGCCGAAGTCCTGAACGGCGTCGAAGCGGTTGCGCCCGCTCTCGAACAGGATACCTACGCAGTTTACGACATGGTCTGCTCCCTCGACCGCCTTGTCGACCGAGGCGCGGTAGCGCAGGTTCGCCTGGACGAGGGAGATCTGGCCGACATTGCCGAGCGGCAGCAGGAAGCCTGCGAGATCCGGCCGTCGGACCGCGACGCGGATACGGTATCCGCGGCGGGCGAGTGCGCGAACGATATGCCGGCCGACGAAACCCGATCCACCAAACACGGTCACGAGCGGCGGAAGATTGGACAGGGTCATTGGCAGGCTCCCTCGGAGAGAATTGGGCAGTGTGGCTTCAAGCTGTCTATTAGACGAATCATCCCGCGACGTGAAGTGCCATCGCGCCGCAGAAACCTGATACGGGTCGGCGTCTCAGGCGCCCTCGACAACGACCATTTCCGCGTCCGCCACTTCCTGGCGGATCTTTGCCGCGACCTGATATTCGGGCGAGTTGTAACAGTCGACGGCAGCCTGATGGGACGGGAATTCGATCACGACATTGCGTGAGCGGGCCTTTCCTTCGAGTTCCGTGAAGGTTCCGCCGCGGGCGAGAAAAGTTGCGCCGTACTTTTCGAAGGCCGGTTTCGCCGCCGCGACATAATCCTTGTAACGCTCCGGATCACGGATATCGACGCGGGCAATCCAGTAACCTTTGGGCATCCTGTCCTCCTGTCTGGTCTGTTCAGGCGGTTTTGAGTGAATTCGCTGGAAGGGTCAAGTTTGTTCATTTCGGGCTAATGTGGGAGCCGTATGGTCGGGAATCAGATCACATCCGCAGAGGGAGACGACATTGAAGTCATGGTCCCGGTTGGGAGCGTCCGGTCGCACGGTCTTTCCTGTTTTCATTATGATTTCCGTCACAACGATGATTGTCAGTTTGCCATGGCCGACCGACGCGCAGGCGAAGACGTGCGATGCGACCTTCTACGAAAAGCTGAGAAGTGCTCCCCACGGCAAGGATGATCGGATCACCGTGGATTGCGACCTTCAATTGAGGCCGGACGACGTAATAACCCGCAAACTGGTGTTCGCCGGTGATGCTGCATCGGGTGTCAGCCTTGATTGTCGCGGTGCGACACTCGGCAGTGCCAAGATGAAATACGGCGCAAGCGCGCCGACCGTTCTCGTAAGATCTCAAAAATTGCCCGGTAGTTCCGGCTGGAGCGTCCCACGAAACATCCGGATCACAAACTGCAAGATCATCGGAAACATACGCCTGACGGGTCTCGGTCCCAACGGGGAAGCCGAGGAAGTTCGAAAATCGTCGCTCAATCGGGACCACACCACGAATGCGCAGCGGAACGCCCCCTCCGGCATTGACCTGAAGAACGTTTCGATCGAGGCGGTCGGCACGATCCCTCTTTATTTCGGCCCGGGGGTGACGAAGTCATCGCTGACGAACTCCACCATACGCGGAAAATCGGCGAAGACCGCCATCTATCTGGATGCGGAATCGGCTGAAAACGTCGTTGCCGGCAATCGCTTTTCGATCAAGGCAGGTCGCGAAGTGATCGCGGTCGACGGGTCAGCGCGAAACGTGATCTCGGGCAACGAGTTCAAGAACCCCGAGAAAGGCGGTATTTTCGTCTATCGCAACTGTGGCGAAGGGGGAACCATTCGCCACCAGGAACCGAGGGCCAACCAGATCGTCGACAATCGATTCGTGTACCGTTCGAGCATCGTTGCCTATCCCGCGATCTGGCTCAATCACCGCGATGTGGGGAAATGGTACTGCAAGGTCGATCCGAGATATCCCTTCGGCAGCAGTCTCGATCCGCGTGATCGGGCGATTGACAACGTTCTCGTCGGAAACCGCTTCGAGGGCGCCATATCCCCGATGGTGCTCAACACAGAGCGGAAATGACGACACCAGGAACGGTGCCGAGGTCAGAGGACCTCGGCCATTTCTGCGAGGATGGCGCGGGCCGCCTCCTTCGGGTCCGGCGCCTTGACGATGGGCCGGGCGACGACCAGATGGCTGGAACCCGCCTTGAGCGCGTCGGCGGGGGTCATGACCCGCTTCTGGTCACCCCGGTCGGCTCCTGCCGGCCGGATGCCCGGTGTGACCAGCGCCATGTTCGGACCAATGACCTTGCGAACGGCGCGCGCCTCTTCTGCCGAGCAGACGATGCCGCCCATGCCGGCCGCACGTGCCTGCTCGGCCCTGCGCAGAACGAGCGTGTGCGGATCGTATTCATAGCCGGCCTCGATAAGATCGCCTTCGTCCATGGACGTCAGCACGGTCACTCCGAGCAGGCAGAGGCCGGAGCCCTTGGCGGCCTCGACCGCCGCACGCATCGCCTTTGGATAGGCGTGGAGCGTCAGCATCGACATCCCCATCTTCGCAATGTTCTCGACACCCGAGGCGACGGTGTTGTCGATGTCGAGCAGCTTCATGTCCAGGAAGATCTTCTTGCCGGAAGCGGCGAGATCCCGCGCGAATTCCAGCCCGCCGGCAAAGGCCAGCTGGTAACCGATCTTGTAGAAGAGGATGTCGTCCGAAAGCTTGTCGACGATCGTTTCGGCTTCACGCAGCGTCGGTACGTCGAGCCCGACGATGAGGCGTTCTCGTGCGGTCAAGGGTTCACTCCCGGCCAGTTTTCTATCGCCGTCCAGTCGCACGTGACGCGGCGATCTGCAAGGGAGAAGGCGAACATCGCCGGCTATGCCCGGCGATAGATCCAGAGCTGCGCCGGCGGGATGTTGCGGACGATGAAGTCGAAGTGCTGGATGTGATAGCTATGGGGCTTCGCAATGATCGGCGATACCGGTCCGTAGGAAATCTGAACTACTGGACGGCCAGGCGGCAGGCGGTCGAGGAGGCTTTCCAGCAGCCGGATCCGATCCTGCATCGGGAAGTTCAAGAGCGGAACGGCGGAAACGACGGAATCGAACTTCTGGCCCGCGAGCGCTCCAAGCGTGTGGTCGAGATTGAAGGCATCGCCGTGGATGAAGTTCACCGCCGGATAGGTTTCCTTGAGGTGATTGTAGAAGTCCTCGGAATACTCGACGGAGACAAGCCTTTCCGCCGGTATGCCGCGCGCGAGGATCGCCTTGGTGATCACCCCGGTACCGGGACCGAGTTCCAGGACCGGCAACCCGGAGTTCGGATTGACGATGCTCGCCATCTTCTTTGCGGTGATCGAGGAGGTCGGGACGATCGCGCCAACCAGCTTCGGTCCCTGCATCATGCCCTTGAAGAACCGGATCTCCTCGTCGAACTTCTTCTCGAACCGTTCCTTCAGACGTCGTACCATGTCTTAACCCTCACCAGAGACCGATTATGCAAAAACCGCAGCGGTCACACTCGGGCTATGTTGCTCCGCTTTGTCGCAAAAACAAGGCTAAATGGCGCGCATAGAGCAGAAATCCAATGGATTCGACCGAGCACTATCTCAAACGCGCATCGGCATCAGTACGTAGAGCGCGTCATCGCCGGCCAGGTCGCGAATGAGCGTGGGCGAGCCGGCATCCGCAAGCATGAAGATCGCATCGTCTCCGGAGAGCTGAGCAGTGATATCGAGCAAGTACTTGGCGTTGAAGCCGATTTCCATCGAGTCGTTTTCGTATCCGACGGCCACTTCCTCGGTTGCGCTGCCCGAATCCGGATTGTTGACGGTGAGCATCAGGTGACCGTCGGAGAGCGCGAGTTTGACGGCGCGCCCGCGCTCGGATGAGATGGTCGATACGCGGTCGACAGCCTGGGCAAAGGTCTGGCAATCGACCCGCATCTCCTTGTCGTTCGCTGTCGGGATGACCCGCTGGTAGTCCGGAAACGTGCCGTCGATCAGCTTCGAGGTCATGACGATCGAGCCGATGGTGAAGCGAATCTTCGCGTCTGACACTTCGATGGTGACGACGAGATCCGGGTTGTCGACCAGCTTCTGAAGCTCGCCGACCGTCTTGCGAGGGATGATGATGCCGGGCATGCCCTCCGAGCCGGACGGAGCTTCCACGTCGGCGCGCGCCAGCCGATGGCCATCGGTCGCCACAGCGCGGAGCTTCAACGTTCCGGCGCTCTCGATCGTGTGAAGGAAGATGCCGTTCAGATAGTATCGGGTCTCCTCCGTCGAGATCGCAAACTGCGTGCGATCGATCAACATCTTGAGATCGGAGGCCTTCAGCTTGAAGGCGTGGGTGAAGGTGCCGGCGGTAAGATCCGGGAAGTCCGATTCCGGCAGGCACTGCAGCGAAAACTTGGAGCGGCCGGAGGCCACCGTCATCGAGGCGCCGTCCGGCGTGGTTGCGAGCAGAACCTCGGCGCCGTCCGGCAGCTTGCGGACGATCTCGTAGAGAAGGTGGGCCGGCACGGTCGTTGCTCCGGCCTGCTCGACCATGGCGGGCGTCGCCTCGGTGATCTCGAGGTCCAGGTCGGTTGCCTTCATGTCGAGGCTGGCGCCTTCCGCCCGCAGCAGCACGTTAGACAGGATCGGGATGGTGTTACGACGTTCGACCACGCGATGAACATGGTTCAGCGATTTGAGAAGGTTGGACCGTTCAAGTGTGATACGCATAGACTTTACCGCTTTCGACCTGTCGCCATCCGGGAGCTGGAATGGCCGCAATATGACGCCGCGCTGTTCGTCGGCCGGAGAATGTGGACGCGCAAAATGGCAGCAAAAGGCGGTCGATTGCAAGAGCCATCACGCGCGGACGGAGCGAATGGGCATTGTATCTTGTTCAAAGGTCGATGCTGAACCATAAAGGCGCTGTCATCCCCGAAAGGACGCCTATTGTGACTGACATCCGGAAGGACGCCGCGGCCTCCCCGAAGACCTATCGTCTCCACGATGCGGTCATCTCCGCCCGGCCGCTCGAACCTGCGCTCTATCTGGTCGCAACGCCGATCGGCAACCTTGGCGATATCACGTTGCGGGCGCTCGAGGTGCTTGCCGGCGCGGATGTGCTCGCCTGCGAGGATACGCGCGTCACACGCGTTCTGCTGGATCGCTACGGTATCCATAACCGGCCGATCGCCTACCACGAACACAATGCCGAGGTGGCGGGCCCGAAATTACTCGCCGCCCTGGCGGAAGGAAAATCCGTGGCGCTGGTCTCTGATGCCGGCACGCCACTCGTCTCCGACCCGGGCTATCGTCTGGGACGCATGGCGATCGATGCCGGTCACCGGGTGGTGCCGATCCCCGGGCCTTCGGCCCCGCTGGCGGCCCTTGTCGGCTCCGGCCTGCCCAATGACGCCTTCTTCTTCGCCGGGTTCCTGCCAACGAAGGACAAGGCGCGGCGGGATCGGCTTGAGGAGGTGCGGGAGGTCCCCGGCACCCTTTTGTTCTTCGAATCGCCACATCGTATCGGCGACACGCTGGCTGCCGCGTCTGATGTGCTCGGCGTCGGCAGGCAGGCTTGCGTGTGCCGCGAACTGACCAAGACCTTCGAGGAGTTCCGGCGCGGTACCCTCGCAGAGCTCGCCGCCCATTACGACGGCGACCGCGTGGTGAAGGGCGAAATCGTGCTGGTCATCGGTCCGCCTGCCGCCGCTGAGGCGCCGGCGCAGGACGACGTCGACACGCTCCTGAAGCGCCTTGCTGCCGACCTCCCCGCCGGCAAGGTCGCAACCGAGGCGGCAAGGCAGACGGGTCTGCCCCGCAAAGATCTCTACCAGCGAATCCTCGAACTCAAGGACGAGGGATGAGCAACGGCCGGCCGCAGGAGAGAAAACCCGACGGCCGGCGCCTCAGGGCAGAACGACGCGGGCGTTTGTCCGAGTACGTTGCCGCGCTTTTTCTCCTTCTGAAAGGGTACCGCATTGTCGCCCTGCGCTACCGCACCCGCGCCGGAGAGATCGACATCATCGCCCGCAAGGGCACGCTCGCCGTCTTCGTGGAGGTTAAGGCCCGGCGGCTGGAACGTAGCGCGGTCGACGCCGTAAGCTTTCACACCCAGAAGCGCATTCACGCGGCGAGCGACGTCTGGCTCTCGCGGCAACCGGATTTTTCCAGCCTCTCCTGCCGCTACGACATCGTTGCCGTCCTGCCTTGGCGCCTGCCGAGGCACTTCGAAGACGCGTTCTAGACACGCTGTGCGGAAGCGACGGAACTGTCACAAAAGCGTCGTTGAACGGTCACTTCGCCGTCATCGAACCGTCACCTACCGTTCATTCCGCCTCATTAGAGAAGCGAAAGCGAACCGAAACCCTCCGATCGCCGAACGAACGTCGAAGCGAAAATTTCTGCCTTGACGGCTTATTCGATGTCTCTAAAGTCTCAACTCTTCTGAGGAGGAGAGGAACACATGATAAAGAAAGTTGCTTTTGCCGCGCTGGCACTTAGCCTGTCGGCCTCCACATCCTTTGCCAAGACCCAGATCACCTGGTGGCACGCCATGAGCGGTGAACTCGGCAAGAAACTCGAAGAGATCGTCGCCAACTACAACAAGTCGCAGGACGCTTATGAGGTCGTGCCGACCTACAAGGGCAACTACACCGAGACAATGACGGCGGCGATCGCCGCTTTCCGTGCCAAGCAACAGCCGGACATCGTCCAGGTGTTCGAAGTCGGCACGGGCACGATGATGGCGGCCGAGGGTGCGGTCTACCCCGTTTACAAGCTGATGGCCGATACCGGAACCGAATTCGATCCGAAGGGCTTTCTCTCGGCCGTTGTAGGCTACTATACGGATACGGACGGCAATATGCTCTCGATGCCGTTCAATTCATCGACGCCGATTGTCTATTACAACAAGAGCGTCTTCAAGAAGGCGGGGCTCGACCCTGAAACGCCGCCGAAGACGTGGCAGGACGTAGAAGCCTATTCCAAGAAGATCATGGAATCGGGCGCCGCGAAGTGTGGCTTTACCTCCGGCTGGATCTCCTGGGTACAGCTCGAGAACTTCTCCGCCTGGCACAATCAACCGATCGGCACACTGGAGAACGGTTTTGGCGGTATCGACCCCAAGCTCACCGTCAATGGTGCCGTCCAGGTCAAACACTGGTCGAACTTGAAGAAATGGCAGGACGAGGGCGTCTTCCAGTATGGTGGGCCTGTCGGAGGCGATGACGCTCCGCCGAAATTCTACGCGCAGGAATGCGCAATGTATATGAATTCGTCGGCCGCTCGCGCTGCCGTCATGAACAACGCAAAGGATTTTGAAGTCGGCTTCGGAATGCTGCCTTACTATTCTGACGTTGACGGTGCGCCGCAGAACTCCATCATCGGTGGAGCAACCCTCTGGGTCCTGCAGGGACACGGTGACGATGAATACAAGGGCGTTGCCGACTTCTTCCATTACCTGTCCTCGCCGGAGGTCCAGGCCGATTGGCACCAGTTCTCGGGTTACCTGCCGAT
Source organism: Rhizobium sp. (assembly GCA_035299345.1). Taxonomy (GTDB): domain Bacteria; phylum Pseudomonadota; class Alphaproteobacteria; order Rhizobiales; family Rhizobiaceae; genus Allorhizobium. Next base: position 5,419 of record DATGWU010000127.1, on the reverse strand, counting down.
CACTCAGGCCGCCTACGACCTCGGTCAGCAGCAGGGTTACTATGAGAAGAACCCTGGTTCCGACGTTGCGATCAAGCAGATGACGCTGAATCCGCCGACGGAAAACTCGAAGGGGCTTCGCTTCGGCAACTACGTGCAGATCCGAACGATCGTCGATGAAGAGTTCGAGGCGCTGTTGTCCGGCAAGAAGGACGCTCAAGGAGCGCTCGATGCGGTGGTAGAGCGCGGTAACAAGCTCATCGGCGACTTTGCTGCGGCAAACCAGTAAAGCTCCCGAAGCAAATCCGAGCTAGCGGAAGGGCCTACAGGGTCGGCGACCCGGCAGGCCCTCCGTGGCCCCTGAAAGCCCCATCCGTCGGATGCCGCCATGCAGACCAAGCGCACGATATTCGGCAACAAGATACTGCCCTATGGGCTCCTGTTGCCCCAACTCGCCGTTACGTTGATCTTCTTCATCTGGCCGGCCGCCCAGGCCGTTCGCCAGTCGTTCCTGCAGGAGGATCCGTTTGGCCTCAGCACGGCCTTCGTCGGCCTTAAGAACTATGCGGCACTATTTGCCGATTCGAGCTACCTGAATTCGCTGCAGGTTACGCTGGTTTTTTCTGTCGGCGTCGCGGTTTTCTCGATCGTCCTGGCGCTGATCCTCGCACTCGCTGCCGATAGCTGCATCCGCAGCCGCAACGTTTACACGACGCTACTCGTATGGCCCTACGCGGTTGCCCCTGCCGTCGCTGGCATCCTGTGGTGGTTCATGTTCAATCCGACCATCGGCATTGCGCCCTATGTGTTGCGGGAGGTCGGCTACAACTGGAATCACAGGCTTTCCGGCCTGGACGCCATGATTCTCGTAGTCATGGCCGCGAGCTGGAAGCAGATCTCCTACAACTTTCTTTTCTTCCTGGCGGGCCTGCAGGCCATTCCTCAGTCTCTGCGGGAAGCGGCTGCCATCGACGGAGCGGGGCCGGCAAAGCGCTTCTTTACCGTCATTTTTCCGCTGCTCTCGCCCACCACGTTCTTTCTGGTAGTCGTCAACATCGTCTATACGATGTTCGATACCTTCGCCGTCATCCATGCCACGACCAAGGGAGGTCCGGCACAGGCGACGAATATCCTCGTCTACAAGGTTTTCAACGACGGTTTCATCGGCCTCAATATGGGGTCATCCGCCGCCCAGTCGGTCATCCTGATGGGCATCGTCATCTTTCTTACCTTCATTCAGTTCCGCTTTGTCGAGCGGCGCGTACAGTACTGAGAGGGCAGCGGATGGTTGAGAACAGGCCCGGGCTCAAGATACTGGCACATCTCGTGCTGATCATAGGCGTGGCAGCCGTCGCCCTGCCGGTCTACATCGCCTTCATCGCCTCCACACACGGTCCGAACGATTTTCTCTCCGGCTTGATTCCACTCACGCCGGGCGGGCATGGCTTGGAGAACTACAGGCAGATGCTGACCTCCGGTCTTGGATCCTTCGGGATGCCGCCGCTCACACCCATGTTGGTCAACAGCCTGATCATGGCCTTGTCGATTGCCGTGGGAAAGATCGCGATTTCCTTCCTTTCGGCATTTGCGATCGTCTACTTCCGCTTTCCGCTGCGCCAGTTCTGCTTCTGGATCATCTTCGTTACGCTGATGCTGCCTGTCGAGGTGCGCATCGTGCCCACCTTCGAGGTGGTTGCCAATTTGGGGATGTTGGATTCGTATGCAGGCCTGTCGATCCCGCTGATTGCGTCCGCGACGGCGACTTTCTTGTTCCGTCAGTTCTTCCTCACGGTTCCGGATGAGTTGCTGGAGGCGGCGCGGATTGATGGTGCCGGACCGCTCAAGTTTCTTCGTGACGTGCTTTTGCCGCTGTCCCGGACCAACATGGCCGCGCTCTTCGTCATTCTCTTTATCTACGGGTGGAACCAGTACCTCTGGCCGCTCCTGGTCACGACCGATCCCGGCTATTACACCATCGTCATGGGCATCAAGCGTATGTCAGAAGTTGCCGATGCCGAGCCGCAATGGAACCTGGTTATGGCCACCGTCGTGCTTGCCATGCTGCCGCCGGTACTGGTCGTCATTCTTATGCAGCGGCTTTTTGTAAAAGGCCTTGTGGAAACGGAGAAGTGAAGATGGCTTCAATCGACATCGACAAGGTTGGAAAGGTGTATGCCGGCGGTGTGCATGCCGTAACGGATATTTCGATCTCTATCGTGGACGGCGAGTTCATCGTGCTGGTCGGGCCCTCCGGCTGCGGCAAGTCCACCCTTCTGCGCATGGTGGCGGGGCTCGAAACCATTTCGAGCGGCACCGTCAGCATCGGTGACCGGATTGTGAATCGCGTGGAGCCTGCGGATCGAGACATCGCGATGGTCTTCCAGAATTATGCGCTCTATCCGCATATGAGCGTCTACGACAATCTCGCCTATGGGCTGAGAAACCGCGGCACGCCGAAGGCGGAGATCAACGCTCGCGTCGCCGAAGCCGCCCGGATGCTCCAGCTCGAACCCTATCTCGACCGCAAGCCGAAGGCGCTCTCTGGCGGCCAGCGCCAGCGCGTTGCGATGGGGCGCGCGATCGTCCGCAAGCCGGCGGCCTTCCTCTTCGACGAGCCGTTGTCCAATCTCGACGCCAAGCTGCGCGTCACCATGCGCGGCGAGATCAAACAGTTGCAGCGTCGGCTCGGTACGACATCGATCTACGTTACACACGACCAGCTCGAGGCGATGACGCTGGCCGATCGTCTGGTGGTGCTGAACGCCGGCCGCATCGAGCAGATCGGCACGCCACTGGAGGTCTACCACAATCCCGCCTCAACCTTCGTAGCGAGCTTTATCGGTTCGCCTGCGATGAACCTCCTCGAGGCGGTGCTCGATCATGACCGTCTGCGGATTGGCGAGACGGCAATCGCGATCGGACAGCCGACAGCGGTTTCCGGGCCGATCACCGTTGGCGTGCGCCCCGAGGACTTCGCCGTCGTCGAGAAAAGCGCGCCATCACTGCCTTTCGCCGTCGACTATGTCGAGGAGCTGGGTGCACACCGACTGGTTCACGGCCACGTCTCCGGGCAGCAACTGACGGTCTCCCTCGGACTGGACACGGAGATAACGCCGACGATGGCGTTGGCGGCGCCTCTGAAGCAGCTGTATTTCTTCTCCCGCGAGACCGGCAAGCGGATCGTTCCCGTGACCAACATGCCTGCATCGGCGCTACGAGGCACGTCGGCCTGAGGCGCCGCACCGGGTGGCGACATGCTGTTTTGCATCCGTGGCTGCGGCGCTATGCGGTGGAAGTCGGACGGTTGCTGACAATTTGAGCGATCGCGCTAACCGTGCTCTCACGCCTGTCTGCTACTTCCTCATGTGACCAAGTTTTTGAGGGAGAGACTATGGCTTTGAAGCTTCTTCTCGTCAGCATGGCAGGCGCACTCGCGACGCTGCCGAAGGAACGGCAGCTCGGAGAGCGTGCGCCGCTGGTAGCCGCAAACGGCGGCATGCTGGTGCTGAAGCCCGCGCCGATCAATCCGGACTGGATCATCCGGGGGACCCCGATGGCCCGTGTCGGCGATCATTCGACCAGCACGGACGAGGCGAGCTCGACGGCCGTCTGGGATTGCACCGCCGGCGAGTTCCGCTGGTACTTCGGCTGGGACGAGACCGTCGTCATCCAGGAGGGCGAGGTTCATGTCACGGCGGAAGACGGCAGCGAAAGAGTGCTGAAGGCCGGCGACATCGCCTATTTCCGCGGCGGCACCTGGGCGACCTGGCGGATCGACAACTACGTCCGGAAGATCGCCTTCCTGCGTAAGCCGTTTCCGGAACCGCTCGCGACGCTCTACAGGATCCGTAATGCGCTCCGTTCGCCGTCTGGCCGGGGTCTCTTCGGCTGAACCGAGGTTCAGAAAATTAGGACGCCGCGACGTTGCCATCCAGCCGGCGGCGGCCTACATCTGACCTGCTTTCAACGAGGGGCAGGTAATGGCGAAGATCACCAATATCGCGGTCCAGATGGACCATGTGTCCGGCATCGGAATCGCTGGCGACTCCACCTTCGCGATGAGTCTCGAGGCGCAGGCGCGTGGCTATCGTCTGTTCCATTACACGCCCGATCGGCTGACCATGCGGGACGGGCGGGTTTTTGCGACCGTCGAGCCGATGGAACTGCGTGACGTCAAGGGCGACCACTTCACGCTTGGTGCGCCGGAGCGCGTCGACCTCGCCACGATGGACGTCGTCCTGCTGCGGCAGGACCCGCCGTTCGATATGGCCTATATTACCTCGACCCATCTGCTCGAGCGAATTCACCCGAAGACGCTCGTGGTGAACGATCCTGCCTGGGTCCGCAACTCGCCGGAGAAGATCTTCGTCACCGAGTTCGCGGACCTAATGCCGCCGACCCTGATTACCCGCGACAATGACGAGATTGCGCGCTTCCGTGAAGAAATGGGCGATATCATCCTGAAGCCGCTCTATGGAAACGGCGGTGCCGGCGTCTTTCACACAACCCGCGATGACCGCAATTTCTCCTCCCTGCTGGAGATGTTCCATCAGGTCTTCCGTGAGCCTTTCATCGCGCAGGCTTACCTGCCGGACGTCCGCAAGGGCGACAAGCGTATCATCCTCGTCGATGGCGAGCCGGTAGGGGCGATCAACCGTGTGCCGGCTGAAACCGACAGTCGTTCCAACATGCATGTCGGCGGGCGTGCCGAGGCGACCGAACTGACGCCGCGCGAGCGCGAGATCTGTGCGAGGATCGGTCCGGCGCTGAGAGCGCGCGGCTTTCTGCTGGTCGGCATCGACGTGATCGGCGACTACATGACGGAAATCAACGTCACATCGCCGACCGGTCTCCGTGAAGTGAAGCGCTTCGGCGGCGCGGACATTGCCGCGCTGCTTTGGGACGCAATCGAGAGAAAGCGCGCCTGAGACCGCCGGGCGCGGTTACGGCCCGCGGCGTACAACATATGTTCTCGAATACAACCGAGAAAAAAACCTATGCGGGAATATTGCGTGATTTTGTTCCGCAAATGTTCTTGTCATCACCCGAAATCCGTGTCAGTGTTCGATCGGCAGCGCGCGAAAGATGTATTTTCCCGCCATGCCAGGGGGCAGATCGAGGGGGCGGGCGATGGTTGCGCGTGTCAGTACGGTTGCATTTCAGGGCATTGAAGGTGTTCCGGTCGACGTTCAGGTGATGATCGCGCCGGGCAAGATCGGCATGCAGATCGTCGGGCTGCCCGACAAGGCGGTTGCCGAAAGCCGCGAGCGGGTGCAGGCCGCCTTACATGCCTCGGGCCTTGCTTTGCCGCCGAAGCGGGTCACCGTTAATCTCGCACCGGCGGATCTGCCGAAGGAAGGCTCGCATTTCGATCTTCCCATCGCGCTCGGCTTGATGGCGGCCTTGGGCGCGATACCCGGCGACGCCCTTTCCGATTACG
>DATGWU010000126.1:0-1733 GCA_035299345.1 Rhizobium sp. | reverse complement strand
TGGATCGAACGCCGCGACAGCCCCTCGCCGAGCTGGCTGCAAATAGCCTCCAGCGCGATCGGTTGCGGCAAGGTGGCGCAAACTGCGAGGATCTTGTCATAATCGGCGTGGTTGAGCGGGTTCGGCATGGCGCAAACGTAGCCCATTTTGCCACAATGCGCCACTAAAACGGCAAAAATGGCGCAAAAAGCACGCTGGTCCTCCCTCTTTGCGACGCGCCGCTTGTTTTTTGCGACAAAGCGCGAGTTCCGAACAACCGCGTCGCACCACTTTGCGACAAATCTGAAGATCCGAGCAACGCCGTCCTCGCTCGATGCGACAAACGCCTACTAGAATGCGACAGATCTGAACCTTTTCGCGTCAGATCCGAGCAACTGAGCAAGGACGCGCTGCCTTTTTACGACAGACGGCTACTGTTTTGCGACAATCACCGAGCTCGGAGCTTCAGAGCCGGGCTCGAATTAGGGGTATGGGATCGGCGGCGGCTGTGAATCGGTCTGCTTTGCCTCGCGCGGTCGGCTCAATCCCCAGATGCCCTTAACTAGATACGCGGCTGCAAACGCTGAGAACAGTAGCACCCCTTGGGCGTACCGCGGCCACGCGCCAAGCCGAACACTGGCAACCATCATACCAGCTAGACAGAGCGCCCCTACGATCTCCCACAAGGCACGGGAACGATCGGGTACACGGGACTTTGGTGAAGACTCAGGCATTGTGGCGAACGCATCAGGTCTGCAACGCCGGGAATCGGACGTCGCTAGGAAAATGGACGCCCGCCGAGCCGCGGCCCCCCGTTCTCCTTTTGGAAAAATCCGCGAGAGGGGCGCCCTACCAACGGCTGATTCATCTTTCGTGTCTCTGCGTCGAAGCATCGTAATGATTGACCCGGCGGGTTTCGGTTTCGACAGTGGCGGCCGTTCAGCCGAACGAGGTCTGGAGTGAGTTGGTGCTCAGTATTGGCGATGACGGTATCGATCGTCATCGCCAGACGCTGAAGCTCAGGCTCCGCGCGACTGAGCTTCTGATGCTCTCGTTTGCTGGAACATGCTGCACGTCATTGGGCTCATCCATGCCGCCCAGTGCAGCATCAGGGTCTCCTTCCTTCATCCACTTCGTAGAAATCAAAGAAGGTCATGATGTCGTCGCGATGACCGAGGCCATACTTCTCCTTGTAATCTCTCAGGACTGATGGCGGCGCATCAGTGTCCCGCCATCCTCTCTTGGTCATGTACTCGTTCCAGACTAGAACCTCGTTGGCGGTGGGACGATAACCGGTGGCAAAGCACCACTCCAAAATCTCTTCGTCGGTGCCACCGGCGAGGACGCGATTCACGAGTGCGTCGTAATCGACCCGGAGGAAACGGATGCAGCGCCCGTCGAACCCGGTGCCCATGTACGGATGGTAATCCGCGGGAAGTTTGCCTGCGCCGCGTAGGCGGATCTTGCGCAGCATGCGCGGGAACCACACCAAACCGCCTATTTTCTCATACGGGCTGATGAACATTGGTCTGTTTTGTCGGACGGTTTAGGTCAGGAAAGCCGGCCATCTGGAGTGGCCGAAGAGGATGATGTTTTGGGCGGCGTAGCCGCTAGCGGCTTGTTGAGTGCTCTGGTCTTTGCGACCTCCTCGCTACGCTTCGCGGCCCATGCGCGCACGCCGATCGAACGAATCTTCTGGGTGTAGATCCAGCTGCCCCAGGCGAGCACGGCACCGCCAAGCACAAATGGAGCGC
>DATGWU010000125.1:0-4695 GCA_035299345.1 Rhizobium sp. | reverse complement strand
AGGGAGCAGCGGCCTTGAACATCTGCAGGTAGCTCGTCCGCGGTGGGCTGCGACCGTGAGGATCGAGCGCGCGCTCTGGTCCGCCGAGACGGTCGCCAAGAAGCTCGATCAGGTTCGGGAGGCCCATCCCGACGTCAAGATCGAGATGGTCGACGATTCCGTCTACTTCACCTACGGCAACTACGAGGCGGCGCTCCACACGCTGATGGAAGGCTCGATCCTCGCCGTCATCGTGGTGTTCCTGTTCCTCCACAACTGGCGTGCGACGCTGATTGCCGCGGTCGCCCTGCCGCTCTCGGCCATACCCACCTTCTGGGTGATGGACCTCATGGGCTTCTCGCTGAACCTCGTGAGTTTCCTCGCGCTCACCCTCGCGACCGGTATCCTGGTCGACGACGCGATCGTGGAGATCGAGAACATCGCCCGCCACATCAAGCTCGGCAAGACGCCTTATCGGGCGGCGATCGAGGCCGCCGACGAAATCGGCCTCGCCGTCATCGCGACGAGCTTCACGATCATCGCCGTCTTCGTGCCGGTATCTTTCATGCCCGGCATCGGCGGACAGTACTTCATCCAGTTCGGCCTGACGGTCGCCTTCTCGGTGCTGTTCTCGCTTCTCGTCGCCCGCTTCATCACGCCGTTGATGGCGGCCTACCTGATGCGCGCGGAAGACGGCATGGAGGACCATCACGACAACGACAGCCGCTTGATGAAGACCTACACCCGGCTGGTGACCGGAACGACGAGCAAGTGGTACTCGCGCTACGCGACGCTTGCCGCCGCGATCCTCTTCCTCGTCGGTTCCATGGCGCTGCTGTCGCAGGTGCCGGGCAGCTTCATGCCGCCGGACGATTCCTCCCGCATCGTGCTCTCGGTCGAACTGCCGCCGAATGCGACGCTTGAGGAGACCTCCGCCGCCAGCGACCAGGTCTATGAGGCCGTCCGCGATCTCGAGGGTGTCGAAAGCGTCTTCGTGCTCGGCGGCGCCTCGCCCAAGGGCGATCTGGAACTGCGCCGCGCAACGGTCCGCATCATCCTGCAGAACATCGACCATTCGCTGGTGAAGGTTCTGGTGAACAAGGGCCTCGGTTCGCTGCCCCTGATCGGCTCCTATCTGCCGAAGATCGAGGAAAAGGGCCGCACCCGCCCGCAGTGGGAGGTCGAGAAGGAAGTCTTCGCCAAGGTCCGTTCGATCCCCGACGTTCGCATTTCCAAGGTGAACGACCGCGCCGAGCGTGAACTCACGTTCAACTTCCTCTCCACCAACGAAGAGGATCTGAACGACGCGGTCCGCCTCCTGGAATCGCGGCTGCGTGCCTCGCCGATCCTCGCCAATGTCAGCTCGGAAGGCGCCCTGCCCCGGCCCGAACTGCAGATCCGCCCGCACAAGGACGAGATCGCCCGCCTCGGCATCACGCCGCAGCAGATCGCCCAGACGGTGCGTGTCGCCACCATCGGCGACATCGATGCACAGCTCACCAAGATCTCGCTCGACGACCGGCAAATTCCGATCCGGGTGCAGATGGCGCTCGACGTCCGGCGTGACCTCGCCGCGATCCGGGCCCTGAAGGTGCAGACCGCAACCGGCCAGACCGTGCCGCTCTACAGCATCGCCGACGTCGACTACTCGGAAGGTCCGAGCTCGATCAAGCGCAATGCCCGCAGTCGCGTCGTGGCAATCGGCTCCGACGTTCCGCAGGGAACGGCGCTCGATACCGCGACCGCCGAGTTCAAACGCATCGTGGACGAGACGAAGTTGCCGCCGGCAGTGCGTCTGGCAGAAAGCGGCGATGCGAAGATCCAGGCCGAGATGACCGCGAGCTTCGGCAACGCGATGCTGATGGGCCTGATGCTGGTTCTCGTCGTGCTGATCCTGCTGTTCAAGGACGTGCTCCAGCCCTTCACCATCCTGTTCTCGCTGCCGCTCGCGATCGGTGGCGTGGCGGTCGCACTCATCATCACCCAGAACGCGCTCTCCATGCCGGTGCTGATCGGTATCCTGATGCTGATGGGTATCGTGACGAAGAACGCCATCCTGCTCGTGGACTTCGCGATCGAGATGCGCAACCGCGGCATGAGCCGCGTCCAGGCGATGGTGGAAGCCGGCCGCAAGCGCGCCCGGCCGATCATCATGACCTCGATTGCCATGTCTGCCGGCATGTTGCCGTCCGCCATGGGCGTCGGCGAAGGCGGCTCCTTCCGCGCGCCGATGGCGATCGCGGTGATCGGTGGCATCATCGTCTCGACCGCCCTCAGCCTGCTGGTCGTGCCGGCCTTCTTCCTGATCATGGACGATCTCTCGCACCTGCTCGGCTGGATCTTCGGCCGCCTGGTCGGCCGCAAAGAAGAGGAGGAGGAGACGCTCAGCGCCGAAGAGCTCAGCGAGCGCAGCCGCAGGAACGACGAGGCACTGGCTGCCATCGAGCAACGTCTGGCCAGCATCGAAAAGCGCGCCTCCGGCGGAACACCGGCACCGGCGGATTCGAACAAGCTCGTACCGATCCGCCCGCTCGCCGCCGAATAAAGACCGCCATACACACCGAAAACGGGAAGAGAGCCGGGAAACCGGCTCTTTTTCGTTGTTAAGCAGGGTCATGGCGGTCGATTTTTGGTGAATGGACGCGAGGCGATTGATCGAAATCAAATCGTCACTTCCTGCCCTTGCTTATCCTGCCTCGCACTGGGGAATGAGTGCAGCGTAGGTCGTTTCCCGGTTTTGGGAGTGAGGCGTGGTCGGACCCTCGCCGCGGATTGACCGTGGCAATGGAACGGCGGCTCGGAGCGGACGGGAAAACACGGGCCGAGGACCGCCGGCGGCGTGTACTGCTCGGACGGAAACGACTCCCAGCGAAGCCGGATCGACGACCATCTCCCAGAAACCGGCAACGAGCCCTGCGTCTGCCACGCAAGGCCGGCAGGAATGGTGATACCTGTGAACAAGACATTGAAGCTGAACACACGCGACAAGAACATACTGCTGAGGAGTTCCTTCATGGAATCCCTCGGCCCGGCCTCTATGGCGAGGATGCTCGATCTTGCGACCGTCACCAACTTCGAGGCTCGGGACATTCTCTTCCGGGAAGGCGAGGCAGCGGAATACTTCTACTGCGTCCTCACCGGCTATATTCGCCTCTACCGCCTGAACAGGGACGGTCGCGAGGCCGATATCCGCATCTGCGGACCGGGCGACACCTTCGCCGAATGCCTGCTCGCCTGTGGCGACCGCTACCTCTACAACGCTCAGGCAGCGGAAAACGTCGTGGTGGCGCGTTTCGAGCTGCAAAAGGTGCGCCAGCTCGCCGAGCAGGAAAAGGACGTGGCGAAGGCCGTGATCCAGTGCCTGTCCGCGCACCTGCGCAGCAGCATGGACTGCATCGCCAACGACCGGCTGCAGACGGCGCCCCAGCGCGTCGCCCATTACCTGCTCGACAACTGCCCGCAGGACGGCAGCTCCGCGTCGATCCGCCTGCCGTTCCAGAAGAGCCTGCTCGCCGGCAAGCTCGGACTGGCACCCGAGGCGCTGTCGCGTGCCTTCTCGTCGCTCCGCCGGGCCGGCGTCACTGTGCGCGGCCGCATCATCCAGATCAACGACATCAGCGCGCTGAAACAGATCTGAACCGGAGCCTGTCGGACACGACAGTCGGCGGTCAGAGGCCGCCGGTTTCCTTGATGAACTGTACGATATCCTCGACCCCCGCGCCGCGCTTCATGTCGGAGAAGACATGGGGCTTGGCGTTGCGCATCCGGCGCGCGTCGCGATCCATCACGTCGAGATCGACCTCGACGTAAGGGGCGAGATCTTTCTTGTTGATCACCAGAAGGTCCGAGCGGGTAATGCCCGGCCCGCCCTTGCGCGGGATTTCCTCGCCCTGGCAGACGGAGATCACGTAGATCGTCAGGTCGGCGAGATCGGGCGAGAACGTCGCCGCCAGATTGTCGCCGCCCGATTCGATGAAGACGACGTCGAGATCGGGAAAACGGCGGTTGAGGTCGGCGATCGCCTGCAGGTTGATCGTCGCATCCTCGCGGATCGCCGTATGCGGACAGCCGCCGGTCTCGACGCCGACCACACGGTCGGAGGAAAGCGCCTGCATGCGCACGAGGGCATCGGCATCCTCGCGCGTATAGATGTCGTTGGTGACAACGGCGACCGAATAGTCGGCGCGCAGCGCCTTGCAGAGCTTCTCGGTGAGCGCCGTCTTGCCGGAGCCCACCGGGCCGCCGATACCGATGCGCAAGGGTCCGTTTGCCGATTTCATGCCGTGTACCCCGTTGCAAGAAGAGTGAAGCCCGCGCCGATTACGAGGCAGAGCGGCCCATAATACCGCCGGTCGAGCCTCGCGAAAGGCTGCTGCGGAACCCGAACCCGCCACGCCGGCAGATAGGCGGCGGCACCGCGGGCAAGAAAGACGAAAGCAAGGACCGTACCCATGGACCTGAGCCACGAACCCGCAAATGGCCAGCCACAGAGCGAAACGAGCGCAAGCGCGACATAGGCGGAGAAGGCAAGCGCGGCGGCAACCAGCGCTGACGCCGGACGCGGCGGCATCTGTTCCTGTCCCTTGAAGCCGACCACCATCCGCACGAGCTCCCGCTCGCTCGCAGCCGGAAAGGTCGAACCGGCGGCCCAGGCGAGATGAAGGGCCGCAATCGCCAGAAGCAGGACGGCGAGGAGAAGGGCGAGCGCGGTCACGA
>DATGWU010000124.1:0-5165 GCA_035299345.1 Rhizobium sp. | reverse complement strand
TGCTGCTTCGGGCCACGTGTTCTGCAAATGAGTAGCCCGCCAAGCTTGCGCGAGGCGGGCTGAAGCCGCTACCAGCTTCCGGTGTTCGGCATCGAGAGCCAGGGCTCGGCCGGTGCGAGGCTTCCGCCCTTCTGCAGGATCTCGATCGAGATTCCGTCGGGCGAGCGCACGAAGGCCATGTGGCCGTCGCGCGGCGGGCGATTGATCGTCACGCCGTTCTCCATCAGGGTCCGGCAGGTGGCGTAGATGTCGTCGACCTCGTAGGCCAGGTGACCGAAATTGCGTCCTCCGGTATAGTCCTCGGTATCCCAGTTGTAGGTGAGCTCCAGGCACGGTGCCTTGTTGTCGCGCGCTGCCTCGACGTCGTCCGGCGCGGCCAGGAAGACGAGGGTGAAGCGGCCCTTTTCGTTCTCGATGCGCCTTACCTCGGCTAGGCCGAAGACGCGGCAGTAGAAGTCGATCGACGCATCAAGATCTTTGACGCGGACCATGGTGTGAAGATAGCGCATGATGTCCTCCTAATAACGTGTCCGGATATGGAGCAGACGACAGCTTCGAGCAAGGATGAAGCGTCAAAAGGATTTGGGTATATCTTAGACAGGGACTTGCGCGACACCAACGGGCGAATGTTAATCTGATCGTCAAGAATCAGTTAACGAACCGGTGTGACGCGTTTTCGAGGGGCGTGAGGAAATGGCCGACAGGATTTCATCGAAAGGGCTCGCTGAGTTCGAAGAGCTGTCCGGCGAAGCCGTCGAACTTCTCGAGATCACGGGCGTGGTCAAGTGGTTCGATGTCGCCAAGGGATTCGGGTTCATCGTTCCGGACAACGGCATGCAGGATGTTCTGCTGCATGTGACCTGCCTGCGGCGAGACGGGTACCAGACCATCCTCGAGGGTACGCGCATCGTCGCGCTGGTGCAGAAGCGCGAACGCGGTTACCAGACCTTCCGCATCCTCTCCATGGACCAGTCGACGGCGATTCACCCCTCGCAGATGCCGCCGGTGCGCACCCATGTGCAGGTGACGCCGACGAGTGGGCTCGAGCGGGTGCTGGTGAAGTGGTTCAACCGCACCAAGGGGTTCGGCTTCCTGACCCGCGGCGAGGGCACGGAAGACATTTTCGTCCACATGGAGACCCTGCGGCGCTACGGCCTGACGGAACTTCGGCCCGGGCAGAGCGTTCTGGTTCGCTTCGGCGATGGCGAGAAGGGATTGATGGCCGCCGAAATTCATCCCGACAATCCGGGCCCGGCGACCCGCGCCCATTGAGGCAGCGTCTTATGATCAGCGAAATCTGGAGAAGCGCTGCCCTGGCGCTTTTTTTGTTACTTCCGGTGACGGCTTCGTCGCAAGAGGCCGGCCTGCGCAAGGCCGCGCTGGCGATTGAAACGCCGGGCGGCGAGCGCCATGTCTTTCAGGTGGAATGGGCAGGCACGCCGGCCGAGCGCGAATACGGGCTGATGTTCAGGACCGAACTCGACGCCGATTCCGGCATGATCTTCGACTTCGGCGAAGCGCGGACGGTGATGATGTGGATGAAGAACACGCCACTTTCGCTCGACATGCTGTTCATTGACGAGAAGGGGGTCGTCAGCCGGATCGCCGAGCACACGGTGCCGTATTCGCAGGATATCATCGCCTCGCCCGGACCCGTTCGCTACGTGCTGGAGGTCAACGGCGGACGGTCGGCTGCCCTCGGCATCGTGCCGGGTAGTCGGGTGGATGTCGACGCGGCCCGGGCGGCGTTGAAATGACAGCGTTTTTGTCACCGTTTTCGGTGGCGGAAAGTCGATTTTAGCTGTTGCCCATGACGGGTGAACCGTGTATTTCGGCAATGATCGCTGGAACGGAGTGTAGCGCAGTCTGGTAGCGCATCTGGTTTGGGACCAGAGGGTCGGGAGTTCGAATCTCTCCACTCCGACCACCGCGGTGGTCCTGCGATCGTCCAGGAAGGGACCTTCCTTCCTTAGCAGTCCTTTGGAGCTCGTTGCGACATGACCGCCAAGATTTATCGCCCCGCCAAGACCGCCATGCAGTCGGGCAAGGCCAAGACGCAGTTCTGGCTGCTCGAATACGAGCAGGAAGTGCCGCGCAAGGTCGAGCCGATGATGGGCTATACGAGCTCGGCCGACACGCGCCAGCAGGTCAGGATCACCTTCGAGACGCTCGAACAGGCCGAGGCTTTCGCCCAGCGCAACGGCATCGAATACCGGGTGATCCTGCCCAAGGAAGCCAAGCGCCAGGTCGTATCCTATACCGACAACTTCCGTTATAATCGCCTGCAGCCCTGGACGCACTGAGACCGCGTCCCGCTCTTGCAGGACCGCCGTCGTCCGCCGGACAGAAGGTGAGACTCACGGAGGCCCCTTAGCTCAGCTGGATAGAGCACCTGCCTTCTAAGCAGGTTGTCGTTGGTTCGAGTCCAACAGGGGTCGCCAATCCCAGATGTAAGTCATTGATATTATTATGGGTGCGACCAGTCGGAGACGAAGCTTCGGCCTGCTTTCTGTTCCCCTCTCGTTCTCACGCCCTCTGGCGACGACTCCCGCGCCGTGATAATGGCGGGACGTGAGGTATTCGCATGGCCCGTTCTCCTTCGTCGTCATCCAGGCGCGCGCCGCGCAAGCGCCGCAAATCGTCCAGCTCGCGTTCGTCCGGCAGCCTCTGGCCATGGGCCGGCGCGCTGATCGTCGTCGCCGGCGCCATCGCCGTTTACGATAATCGTGATCAGTGGCGCGGGAGCTGGCCGAGGATTGCCGCTCTGGTGCAGCCGAAGAGCGGCGCCGCCGGCAAGAACGAGGACAAAAAGTCCGCGAGCAAATCATCGTCCGCAAAGCCTGTTCCGCCGGCGCCTGTCGGTGCGTCACCGAAGCCGAAGTCCGAACCGGGTCGAACGACGACGGCGCTGATCCCGCCCGCGCCCGTGGGCAAGACGTTGCCGCAAGCGCTGCCGCAGCAGCGGCCGTCCGAAGCTGGTATGGAGGGCAGGGGCTTTGCCGGCACCTTCTATTATTGCGGCACCTCCGGGCTCGACAATTGCGTCGCGAGCGGCGATACCTTCTGGCATCACAGGACGAAGATCGTGCTTGCCGACGCGGTCGCCCCTCAGACGGAGAGGGCGAAGTGCCAAGTGGAGCGGGACAAGGGCTTTGCCGCCAAGGTCCGGCTCAAGGAACTGCTCAATGCCGGCGCCTTCGATCTCGTGGCACCGGGCATGCCGGTTGCGGCTTCGGGCAGTGAATACAAGGTGGTCCTGCGGAACGGACGCTCGCTCGGTGCGGTCCTCCTGAACGATGGCCTGGCACAGCCGAGGGCCGGAGAACGCAAGGGCTGGTGCCCGTAGGGGCAAATCCGGACGGCTGGAAGCAAAGAGAAACCCGCCGCGGCGACGAGCCGGGCGGGTTTTCGTGTCGGCGCTGAGTCCGCCTGTCAGTGCAGGATCTGGCTCAGGAACAGCTTGGTGCGCTCATGCTGCGGATTGTCGAAGAACTCGGCCGGCGAGTTCTGTTCGACGATCTGCCCCTGGTCCATGAAGATCACGCGGTTGGCGACCTGACGGGCGAAGCCCATTTCGTGGGTCACACAGAGCATGGTCATGCCCTCTTCGGCGAGGCCGACCATGGTATCGAGCACTTCCTTGACCATTTCCGGGTCGAGCGCGGAGGTCGGTTCGTCGAAGAGCATGATCTTCGGCTTCATGCACAGCGCACGGGCGATCGCCACGCGCTGCTGCTGGCCGCCGGAGAGCTGGCCCGGATACTTGTTGGCCTGTTCCGGGATCTTCACGCGCTTCAGGAAGTGCATGGCGACTTCTTCGGCTTCCTTCTTCGGCATCTTGCGGACCCAGATCGGCGCAAGCGTGCAGTTCTCGAGGATCGTCAGGTGCGGGAAGAGGTTGAAATGCTGGAACACCATGCCGACTTCGCGGCGGACTTCATCGATCTTCTTCAGGTCGTTGGTGAGCTCGATGCCATCCACGACGATCTGCCCGGCCTGATGCTCCTCGAGCCGGTTGATACAGCGGATCATGGTCGACTTGCCCGATCCGGAAGGACCGGCGATGACGATACGCTCGCCCTTCATGACCTTCAGGTTGACGTCGCGCAGCACGTGGAAGTCCCCGTACCACTTGTTCATGTTGACGATTTCGACCGCGACTTCCGTCTGCGAAATTCCGGATTGAACGGCTTGCTGGGCCATGTTTGTTCCTCTCATTTATCTCTTGTGGCCTCTGTCCAGGCGGCGCTCGACGAAAGCCGAGTAGCGCGACATCCCGAAGCAGAACAACCAGAATACAAAGCCGGCGAAGATGAGGCCGGTGAGCGGGGTCACCGGGGTGAGCCAGCTGGCGTCACCGAAGCTCGCCTTCACGATGCCGAGCAGGTCGTACATGTTGATGATCGACACCAGCGAGGTGTCCTTGAACATGCCGATGAAGGTGTTGACGATGCCCGGAATGACGAGCTTGATCGCCTGCGGCATGATGATCAGGATCATCTTCTGCCAGTAGGTGAGGCCGAGCGAATCGGCGCCTTCGTACTGGCCTTTCGGAATGGCCTGCAGACCGCCGCGGATGACTTCGGCCATGTAGGCCGAGGCGAAGATCGAGACGCCGACCAGCGCGCGCACGAACTTGTCGATGTTGTTGCCGGGCGTCAGGAAGAGCGGCAGCAGCACGCTCGCCATGAAGAGCACGGTGATCAGCGGCACGCCGCGGACGAGCTCGATGAACCCGATGGAAGCGCTCCGCACGATCGGCATGTCGGAGCGACGGCCGAGCGCGAGCACGATGCCGA
This sequence comes from Rhizobium sp., assembly GCA_035299345.1. Classification (GTDB taxonomy): domain Bacteria; phylum Pseudomonadota; class Alphaproteobacteria; order Rhizobiales; family Rhizobiaceae; genus Allorhizobium. Next base: position 366 of record DATGWU010000124.1, on the reverse strand, counting down.
AGGGCAGGGAGACCACGATGCCGACGAAGGACAGCAGCAGCGTCACCATCAGGCCGCCCCACTGGCTGGTTTCCACATGGGAGAGGCCGAACCAGCCGCCAAGCAGCAGCACATAGGCGACGATCGGCAGGGCGACGAAGAGCAGCAGGGCATTGAGCCCCTTGCGCGGTGCCGAGGGGACGAGCATCGGGACGAGCAGGCCTACGAAGAGGACGGCGACGAGGATCGGACGCCACAACTGGTCGCGGGGATAGGAGCCGACCATGAACTGGGTGAACCAGTCGCCGACATAGGCCCAGCAGGCACCGCTCCAGCCATCCGGCTGTGTTCCACCCTGGACGAGGGTGGCGCAGGCGGCACGGCCTT
>DATGWU010000123.1:0-4589 GCA_035299345.1 Rhizobium sp. | reverse complement strand
CAGACCCCACTCGTCGCTGGGAAATATCACCCCCAGCGAGTTCGCAATAAAAATGGCTATGGAAAAGCAGGCCGCATAAGGCCAGATTGAAAACCCAAGACTCTCCCGAAAAATGGAGGGAAGTTGGGTCTCAGGTCAGCGGCACAAAGTTCCGCTCCTTCTCAAGCCGGTAACGTCGATTCCGTCGTAAAGTCGCGGTCGCCTCAACCGCGCTTCATTGCAGAGACGTGCATCACATTCGCAGAGGGAGGGAACATCTCCAGCGTCGCCTGGTTAGGCTGCGCGTGGATCTCAATACGAAAGAAGACGAGGGGTACCTTTCATGCACGTCAAGGAGATAGTCTCGACACATCCGCTGGTTCAGGGCAAGGCGGCCAATTCGTTGTTGCGCTGCATTGAGGAATGCTACGCCTGTACGCAGACCTGCACCAGTTGCGCCGATGCGTGCCTCGCCGAGGAAAACGTCAAGGAACTCCTGCAGTGCATTCGCCGCAACCTGGACTGCGCCGACATCTGTGCTGCGACGGGTTCCATGGCCTCGCGCCGGACGGGATCGAACATGGACGTCCTGCACGCGGCCGTTCAGGCCTGCGCGGAGGCGTGCCGCGTGTGTGCCGATGAGTGTCGGAAACATGCCGCGCGCCACGAGCATTGCCGCATCTGCGCCGACGCCTGTCGCAGCTGCGAGGAGGCTTGCCGCAGCGCCTTGCCTCAGATCCACTGATCCTGTGACGGTCGCCTCGGCAACGTCTCAGCGCATCTCGAAGCGGACCGGCGCCACGATCGTCGTGCTGGCGCCCGGTGGCGGCGCCGGCACGGGAGAGGCGCGGCGTACAAGTTGGAGCACCGCCTCGTCGAGGATGGCGTGACCGGACGACCTCGATAGCTGGACGGACAGCACGTTCCCGGAGGTGTCTATCCGGAAACGGACATAGACCGTACCTTCCTCACGAGCCGAGCGTGCCGCCGCAGGATAGCGTTTTCTGCGTTCCAGATGCGCCATGAGTCGCGATTGCCAGCGCGCGGGAGAGACCGCAGCGCTTCGTCCGGTGGTTGCCTCGGAAGCCGCCGTGCGGCCGGATTTGGCGACATCGACCTGGGCTTTGCGCGCCGCCTGTGAGGGCGGCTTCGCCCTGCCGGCTGGGGCTGATCTGGGGGCCGCAGGGCGGGCGAGAGGCAGGGGGACCTCGACATCTTCGAGAGCAGCAAGAGCCTGCCGTTCGATCGGCTCCGGCTCCTGCTGCGCCGTCGTCGGCTCGTGGCTGGGAACGACCTCCTGTGTCGGATTGTCCTCTGTCTCGGCGACCGGTTCTGGCGGGGCGGCATCGCTTCTTTCCACCGGTATCGGTAGGTTCGGGGCGGGCGCGGTATCTGACGGGGAGACGATCTCATCCGTATCCGCATCGTCGGGAGCTATCTCGTTCTCTCGGGTTTCCGTCGCCTCCGGTTCTGCGGCGAGCTCGATCATGATCGCTGCCTGCTGTCCCGGATCAGCGCCGACGATCCGCGGAGTGCGTGACATGACGACAAGAGCGACTGCGTGGGCGGATGCAACGATCAGCGCTGCGACGCCCCAGACGACGACATCTCCGGCGAAACTACGGCGAAGATCGGTCACGGCGCGTTCGCCTCACTGCGCGGCGCTGCCCCGACCTCTTCCGCGGTAGCCCGCCCGCTCTCAAGGCCCACCAGCGCGATCTTCAGGTAGCCGGCATCGCGCACGAGATTCATGACCTCCATGAAGTGTCCATAGTCGACGACCTTGTCAGCCCGAAGGAAGATGCGGCTCTCGTGATCTCCTTTGGTCACCTGTTCGAGGCTCGTCCTCAGGCCGTCCCGACTGACGGGTATATCGCCGAGCATCAGGGATAGATCGTCCTTGAGCGTAAGGTAGATTGGCTTTTCAGGCCGCGGAGCCGCCTTCGCCGTCGACGCCGGCAGGTCGACATTGGCGTCAACTGTGGCCAGCGGCGCGGCCACCATAAAGATGATGAGGAGCACCAGGATGACGTCGATAAACGGCGTGACGTTGATCTCGTGGTTTTCAGAGAGCTCGTCACCATGGCTTTCCCGAATTCCTCCGGCCATCAATCTATTCTCCAGCGGATGCCAGTTTCGCCCGACCCGGGTCGGCGAGATTCCGGAAATCGAGATCGCGGCTGACGATTCGTTCTATTTCAGCTGACGCGTCGGCAAGCAGATGCCGGTAGCCTGTCACGGATCGCGCGAAGACATTATAGATGATGACGGCGGGAATGGCCGCCACGAGGCCGACCGCCGTGGCCAGCAGTGCTTCGGCAATCCCAGGAGCAACGATTGCAAGGTTGGTTGTCTGCGCCTGCGAGATGCCGATGAACGAATTCATGATGCCCCAGACCGTACCAAACAGTCCGACGAACGGTGCCGTCGAGCCGATCGTTGCCAGCACACCCGTGCCCCTCGCCATGCGACGTCCCGCCCTTGCTTCAGTCCGTGCGAGAGCGGAGCCGACGCGCATCTTCAGGCCCTCACTGCCCGCGTGATCGATCGCCGGATCAGAGAGTTCGATTTCCTGTTGAGTAGCGAGAACCATGTCAGCGACCGTACCGCTCCGCCCCGCAAGCGCAACGAGCGCGCCCGCCATCGTGGGCGTTTCCGACAGGAGGCGCAGACCGCGGCTTGCGCGAAATCGCGCGGCGGCGAGTTGCAGTGTCTTGGCGAACCATATGGTCCAGGTCACGACCGAGGCGAAGGCCAGAGAAATCATGACTGCCTTGACCACGTTGTCTGCCGCGAGGAACATTCCCCAGGGCGAGAGATCGTGCGGCAGTGCGGGAGGAGGAGCCTCGGCGGCAGCGCTATCGATCGCAAACGGCCCTGCTGGCGGGGGCAGGGACGGCACGACCTCCATCGACGTCGGACCGCTCTGTTGCTGCGCAAGGGCTGCTGTGGTTGCGCCAGCGATCCAGAGAACGGGGCATATTATGAGAAGAGCCGTGGTGGCGATCGGTAGGAAATGAAGCCGCACCGTCAGGTCCTTTCACAAGATCGGGCCGGCATCGTGGTCCTTCGAGGCGCCGGCGCCGTGATCACCTCTGGTGGACCTGTAATAAACATGAGTAAAAAAGACAAGTAATAATGCGAAGGCAGACGCGGGAATATCGGGTCCCTCGCCAATGTGATGGCGTGTGAGAGATCAGCAATCTCGCGGACAAACACTCTCAGCGCGAAAGTGAGAATCCACTCTGAAAGACAAAGGAAGAACGATGCGAGCCGGTGACCTGGAGATTAGCGGCAGCCGTAATAGCGTTCCCATTGCTCTATGAGGTTGACACGTTGTGTCTCGCTGCGCGTGAGTTTCCCGAAGGGCGGGAAACATCCACGCCCGAAGACGCTGCGCGCGCGGTCGGTTTTGAAACAATATCCTTTGGCGGCATAAATGGCGTTTCGCTCGTACCAGAGCTCGTCACAGCTCATCCGGTCGTAATCCTGCGCGAACGCCTGCTTGGAGGTGACGGCGCAGAGCGGAACGACAATTGTGAGCATCAAAACTGCGGCGGATATTCTCTCTCGGGTCATCGCTGGATCCTCCTGGAGCCGGTCGCGGTCGTATATTAGCACAAGCCCACGCACGGATACTGACACAGATCAAGACACTATCCGCAAGGACCGTCCAACGTCGTCGCTCCTCGTTTGACGATCGGCGACCATGCCGCGGCACGGCTGGAGGGATAACGGAATTCGATGTGGTGCAAGAGATCCGCCCGGCAGCTGGCTCGATGCTCGACACGACGATAGAGTAGCTCGCCGTCGCGCGTGCCGGAAAGGACAAACCAGGTCCGCCCTTCGGGCAAATAACTCAACGTCCAGCCGTCCTCTTCCAGCACGCCTGTGAGGAAGCGGCGGTATTCGGCGAGGGAACTGCCCATCGGATTCAGGCCGCCGAAGATCGTCACGCTGCCGCCGTCGGAACTCGTAAATGTCTGGCCGTCACCATTGTCCGGAGGCGATGCCCTGACGAAGCCTGCCGGTACGTCGGCACTTGTGCCGAAACGGGCGTTCACATAGTGCTGCCAGTCTGCAGCGACACCTGGGGAACCGGTGACGAGAACGGCCAGCGCAAGCATCGGACCTGACTTCATTCTCATTTGGCCTCCGGATCGATGGGGCATCTCGACAACGCCTGCGGGATCGCTACCAGCTCCCTCTGATGATGCAAAAGACCGCCGGTGCTGTTACACCGGCGGCCCTTGTCGTTGATCACGGGGCAGTACCCCGCCGCCGTTACTTCTGCCAGCTCTTGACGAGTTCGTCGTAGTTGACCGTAACCGCCTTTTCTTTCTCGTTTTCGACCTTCAGCTGCGGAGCGAGGTTGCCCTTCGAAACGGCATCCTTGTTCCAGTACTCGAGGTCATGCTCTTCGGCGAGCTTCGGACCGACATCGCCCTGCACGCCGGCACGTTCGAGACGCTGAAGGACCTTTTCCTGCTCAGCGCAGAGCGAGTCCATGGCTTCCTGTGCCGTCTTTGCGCCGGAGGAGGCGTCGCCGATTGCCTGCCACCACAGCTGGGCAAGCTTCGGGTAGTCCGGGACGTTGGTGCCGGTCGGCG
>DATGWU010000122.1:0-37610 GCA_035299345.1 Rhizobium sp. | reverse complement strand
CATCTGCTGCGCGCGTAGCCGTTCTATCTCGTCGAGACGCGCGAATTCGGCGGAAAAAACGCTCGCTGAGGCCTGCGCAGAGGTACCCGAGCCACCGAAGGAAAACCGCCGGTTCAGGTCAGCGGCGAAGTTCGACGCCTGCTGCTCGGCACGAAGGCGCGCAATTTCCTCCTGCCGGCCGAGCTGCTCGGTAAACACGGACGCTGAATCGGCCGCGCGCAAACCGGCGGAGCGATCGACACCAAGGACGCTGTTGAACTGAGCTTGGGAGCGATCGGCGGCGAGCGCTTCGCGACCTTCTTGAGCCAGGCGTGCGTATTCGTCCCGCTGCCGCTTGGCAGCGGCCGCGGCAGCATCATGCTTCAGGACGATGGCCTCCAGCGCACGCTCGTAGCCACCGGTGATCTGGACGCCGAGGCGTTCGGCCTCGGCAAGGTCATTCAGTTCGGAGGAAAGGCGCTGCGCGGCGACATAGGTGGGATCGAATTGAGTGCGCAGTTGCTCGATACGGGCGGCGAGTGCCGAGACACCGGAGGATTCTCCCTGAGCATTGAGGCGGGAATTGACGTTCTCGATCGCGGATGCGAGCTTCGTGTAGCCGCGGGCGGCAAGGTCGGAAGCATCGGCGACAAGCCCGAACTTCTTCTGAAGACCACCGTAGATCAGCTCGAGATGCTCGGTGGATGCAGCGTTGGTGTCCTGAGAGCGTGCGAGCTTCAGTAGCTCGCTGTTGAACTTTGCAGCGGATCCGTAGCCGTCGATATAGGTCCGGCTCAGGCGCTCAATGAGCGGAACGGCCGAAGACACCTTGACCTTCACGTCCTCGATGGCCGCGCCGACGGTCTTGCTGGTCTGTGCTCCGGTCCTGTCAGCTTCTGACTTCTGGTTCATCCCGGCCACGTAGCGGCTGGAATCGAAGTCGGAAGTGATGCGCAGGGTGCGCAGTTCAACGACCATTCGTGCGCCTCCTTAGTCCGGGTGCTGGTGAAATGAAAAGCCCAGGAGCGCTATTGCGCGTCCTGGGCTTGCTTTGCTTCTTTCGCTCGCTGCGCTTCCATTTCAAGGAACTCCTTGTCGAGGAGATGCATCGTGCGGAGAAAATCGCCGAACTGCGCGCCAGTTATCCCGTGATCGCGGGCATATGCGCTCAGTGCGATGTAACTGATCGGCATCTGCCCTCCGAAAGCGCCATAGAACCGGTCGTATCGGAGGGCGTCGAAAGCCCGGAAGTAGAGCGCATGCCACTCTCGCGACACGAACTCCTCGTCTGCCTCTTGGTCTTGCGCGGCAAGCCAGGGCTCGTCAGGGAATTCCTCAGCGAGCTCGGCGAGCCAGCCGGCATAACTCTCCGCTCCCTCGCGCGTCAGTCGCGCGCGAAAGGCGGCTTTCAGTTTTTTTCTTCAGCCTTGGCGTAGTCCGGATCGACTTCGGAAAGCTTGATAGCGCAGAATTCGACCGCGGCGACGACCTCGCGGTATTCGGGGTTGGTGAGCGTCTCGCGGGCGACGTCGGGGGAGTATTCGACGTCAAGCCCTTCCCATCCATGCAGGATGTGTTCGCAATAGATCGCGCCGAGCTCGGGAGACAATACCTCGCGCGGAATGACGCCGGACGGGTGCTTCTGGCGAAGTCGCTTGTACATCAGGTCGCGCGCGGTCTCGTACTCCGGCTTCGTCAGCGCCGAAACATTGAACCGGACGCCAGGCCATACCGGATAGTCGACCCAATCGCCGGTCCGTTCGCGCTCCAGATTGGCCCGAAGACTGGAGAGCTTCAGTTTTGCTGCCATGGATTACACCTTCCTTGTTGTGGCTGGTCTGCCTTTAGCGGACCAGCCCTTTTGCACGCATGATGTTCACGAAACTTGCCGGCACGGCGTGGCTTTCCTTGCCGGCAACGAAGTGCGTTTTCTTGCCGTCCGGATAGGCATCGAACGTGGCAGCCGGGACGAACGTCTCCAGCGCCTCTTCCGCTGCCATTGCCTCGTAGTCGACCTGGCTGCTGGTAACCTTCTTCATCGATCCCTCCACGGCTTACACGACGGCGCGCGTGACGCTCATCGTGGCGGCGATGCCGGAGTCGTAGATGGCGGTGAACGGAACCTCCATTACGACCGCACGACCGTTGCCCGGGCCCACCGGAGAGCCGTTGGTGGCCTTCAGCTTGGGAAGCGCGATCGTGTATTTGCTGCCGGAGGCGGCACCGATCGTGGTCGTAAGCGAAAGATCGCTGTGGCTGATGATGGCCTGGAACAGGTCCTTGTTCTCGAAGACGGCCGTCATACTGCCGGTCACCTCGAACAGACCGAGGCCGAAGTCATAGGTCTCGTACTGGCCGACGACATCGACCGGATACAGGTTGTTGGTGATGCGCAGCGAGAGCGCCTGCAGCTTCGGCGATGCAGTGATGCCGCCGATCGTCAGCGTGCCGACATTGAGCGCCGCATTGAGCACGGGAGCCGTCGTCGCGGCAGCATAGGTAGCACCGGTGATGGCAATTTCCGCGGGATCGGGGCTGCCGGTGCCCATGATACCCCAATTGGCGGTGACGTTCTGCTTCGCATTGAACTGGAGATCCAGCGTGTTGAAGCGGCATCCGACATAGCGGGCGAAAACGTCAGTAGCACCGGTCTCGAAGGTCTTCTCAAAGGCGGCAGTCTTGATGACGTTGCCGTTCTTCAGGACGTTTGTCGCCCAATCGGCGCAGAGCAGCGCCGAGAGCCAGTCGTCAAACGTCCCGTAGCTGAGCAGCGTGTTGATCGGACCGGATACCTGCCGGCCGACGTCCGTCACATCCGTTCGGTTGCGGTCGGCGCGCACTTCGTCAGACGAAATGGTCTGTTTGTCGAGAATGACGTTCTCGGACACGTACCGCGCGATGTTCCAGGACGGCGTTGCGGGGATAACGCCCGGCGTCGCCTCCATCAGGTAGGCAAAGCGGGTCTGTGAGCCGTGTGCTACAGCCATGATATGGGCTCCATCTGGGGGCTGGGCGCGTCATCACGACGGGCCGGTGCGCGCTTGCCGAAGGCGCGTGTTCGGCGTCCGGATCAGGCCGGAAACGAAAAAGCCGCCTCAGTTGGCGGCTTATCAGTTTGGTGCAGGTCCCTCTTTCCAAGGACCGTGCGGGTGAAAATAGAAGCGATGCCGGCGACGCGAAGGACACGACCGCACGTCAATTTCTTCTTCGTAGTTGGAGCCGATGCACGTGATAGAGATCCACTCTGCATCTGGCGGAGAATAGCCTTCGTCGTCGCTGACTGCGGCGCCTAAGCGCTCAAGGCGGTTTCGCAACATACTGTCTTCTCCATCAGATCGTGTCACGACGGTTCCACGCGAGCGTAACCGTCATCGCGAAGTAGTTCGGGAAGCTCTGGCCAGGATCGCCGTTCCCGATCGATATACCGGTGAACTGCATGGTCCCGAGGCTTACTTCGCGGAAAAGCAGGCTCAGACGTCCGGCGATCGCGCGCGCCTCGCGCGACCCTGTTCCGTCTGGGACCATGACATGCAAATAGGCGGCCCCCTCTTCAACCCATTCGTTGTGACCTGGATCGCCGAAGGTATCTTGCATAGCCTGGTCGCCGAAGATCTCGACGTAGACGAAGGTTTCCTGGTCGACGAGCGCCGGCAACGGATCGTTCTCGAACATGAGCGGCGTTTCAGCCCACGAGGCAGTCAACTGATCGTGGATCGCATCAAATGCGGCTGTGCTCGACATCAGGTCACCATTTTCATGACGATCGACGGATAGGTGATCGGCATTCCCGCCTGCCGGTCTTTCCGTCTACCTTGGCTATGCCTCAGGATGTACGGCATACCCGGATGGACGCCGGCGCCGACGTTCAGCCACTTCGTCTCGAACAGGTAACCGTAGGCGGATCGTCCTTCGTTTCCGAAGCGCCGCGTCAGTGCGCGCTTGGTCCCGTCGAAGATGGCAAAACGCTTGGTGCCCAACAGTCCAGCCTCTGCCTTGCGGATATACGGCTGGAAGTTCGTCACAATGACCTCTGCCGTCGCGTCGATCGTCTTGCCGGAAGAAACGATATTGCCGTTCACGACGACGATGAACGACCCGCGGAACCTGCCAGAACGGACTGGAGAGCGCCTCTTCAGCTCCGCAATGGCATAGTCGATCACCTCGGACCACATCGAGAACAGGTAGAGGATCGGCCCGGGTGCCTCGACCTCATATTCCGACGACGCCGGCCGGTCGTTGACGTAGAGCCGATAGCTCAGGCTTGCGGCGCCTGAGGCCTGTACCTTCTGCAACTGCGCTCGAGCGAAGTCAGCGAGCGCTCTATTGACGGCTTCAGGCGAGATACCCGCCGTCGCCATACGTATCTCTTGGTCGAATGTCGCAAAGGTCGCCATCAGCCGGCTACCAGAACCCGTAGCCGCACGAGCACATCGGCCATGGTGATTGGCTTCGGCATCTCCACATTGCGTTCCTTGCCATCGAAAACGATCTTGTCGCCTCTGACTATCGGCAGCAGTGCTGCTGTATCAGTGGGGCTCAAGATGACCTCGAAATACGAGGTCGCGAGATTCCCGACCAACTCCTTAATATCGAGCGCCTCAACCGGCCGGATGAATGCCTTTACGGGAAGGTCCGTCTTCGGCCTCGGAGTGCCGCTCGGCGCCGTGTAGCGGCGCAGCGTGACTGTCTGTCCGCGCGCCAGCAATGAAGCATCGAGTCTCGCTATAACGTCGGCTGCCGTATCGCCGCGTGGGATCATGATCAGTGCGTCCAGTTGCGATAGCGGCCGAGATGGGCGAGAACGAAATCGGGAACCGCACTGCTGCTACCCTGCCCAGGGATCGCCCCAACCCAATATTCCGTGCGGACGCGATCGATATCCTGAATTTCCACCTCGGACGCCTTCACAGACGGATCCCGCTTGTCCTCAAGCCACAGGAATCTCACAAACTCCTCGGCCGCCCTTTTCAGGGTATCCGGGACCGTGGCAAAGCCAGCCTGGTAGGTGACAACGATCTTGGAGCCGGTCCATGTCGATGGCGTATCGTAACAAAGGCGGGTGAGGATGCCCGCTTCTGGATCAACCTCGTAGTCGGTGTTTGCGACCGTCGTTCCGTCGACAACGACGGAAGAGATTGCGATCTCGTGGCGCCGTGACAGCATGAGATCGTCATCGCGGCAGACATCGCGGAATGTCTCCTGCAACGTCTCCTGTTTGAATGTAGGGACGCTTCCCCGCCCTGGCCGAACGTTACAGGCCTCTGCGATCGCGGCGGCGATCCGTAGGCCTTTTGCCGTCAGCGCGGCATCTTCGGCGGTCCCTATGACGCCGGATGCCGCGCGAAGCTCCTCAATCGTCAGGAGCTGCAGGTCATCCGCCGGCGTCGTGGTGACGAGAAGAGACATTACTGGACCTGATGGTCCTTGGACTGGCGGGCCTTACCGCCTGCCGCCTTTGGTTCGCCCACGACGGGCTCCTCGGAGGCCGGCGTTTCCTGGCCATCGATAGGTTCTTCTGCGAAGCCGCCGGGTTCGCCCACGACGGGCTCCGGAGCTGCGAACGACGAAGATGCGCCCTTCGCGACGTACCCGGCGCTCACCAGTCCATCGACAAGGCCGTCAGGAACATCGACGACGTCGCCAATTGCGAGGGCTTCGTTCTTCACGCCGTCGCGGCTCAGCGGGAAGGATTTCAGTATGGTGCATTCCATGGTCTGTTCTCCGAGGTTTGCGCTCTGCTGGTGATCAGCAAAGTCAGTTTGCAAAGGACTTAGCCGGCACTGACCTTGAGCGCTCCGAGATCAACATAGAGTGCGCCGGCGACGGTGGGATCGGCCGTCGGCAGGCCAGTGATGAGGACGTTCGTCCCGGCGATCGTCAAGGACACGGTCGCGCCGAGTTCAACCTTGGCTCCATCTTCGTAAACACGCTCGGAGCCGCCCTGCCGTGTATAGATTTTGGTGTTTTCGCCAGCCATTTCATTCTCCTCTGCTGGAATGGGGAGACGTCACCGTCTCCCCGATGGCTTGATCAGACTTCCGACGGATCGTTCAGCAGAGCCGAGGCGATCACACTGGCGTCGTGGCTGGTCGGAACGTTGCGGGCACCATACTGGATGGCGATGATGCCATCGACGACGGCGTTCGCCAGGCCGCGCTCAAGAACCGCACGCACATACCGTTTGCGCGGCTTGTACACATCGAGGACGATCGCCTTGTTGTCCGCGGTACTGACACCGGCAGTGAAACCCGCTGATCCGACCAGTTCGGCCATCCCGACAGCCGAATTTGCGTCATTCTCCTCGCATTTCAAAGCAAGGGCCGAAGTATCGGTGACGTCGCCGGTCAGTGCGATGAACGTAACGCCGTCGAAACCAGACATGTCGAGGATCGAGCTCGCCACGTCGGTCTGAGCCGCGATCGCCGAAGCGGCGATGCGGGTGATCTTGGTATTCTTGGTCAAGGACATGGAATATCTCCAGAAATCCGGGAAAGAGCCGACCGCCGCCTCAGGCGGCGGCGATCTTGAGCTTCTTCAGGGCGTCGGGCTGGCGAACACCGCCACCAACACGCTTGCGGCCGCGGAAAACCACGACCCCGTTGTCAGCACCGGTCGTGTAGTCCGGCTGGAATGCCAGCATGATACGGTCGACGATGACGTAGGCGCGGCGGAAGTCACCATACGCGATCGGGTAAGCACCGGCCGCGATGTCCGGCATATCGGGGAACTCGACATAGTTCGCGCCGACGATGGTGTTCGGGATGCTGCCGGCAATGCCGGGAGTCCAGAGATACTGGCCGTTGCCATCCTTCAGCTTGCGCACTTCCGCAATGGTCTTGCGGTTCAGAGTCATCACCGCGCGGGCCGCATAACCGGTCTTCAGCGATGCCCAGAAGTTGATCAGGCCATCACCGGTGATCGTCGTTGCATTACCGGAGACGGTCTCACCGACGCCGGAAGCGATGAGGAAACCTTCCGCCTGGTTGGCCGCAGCCGAGCCACCGACGAACTCGCTGTTCTCCTTGACGACGAACTGGTCGACGAACTCGCTGCGCAGCTCCCCGATCAGATCGTAATCGGTGTCTTCAAGCATCTGGAGCGAGATCTCGGCGCGGGCAAAGAGTTCCGGCGCCATGATCGTGTTCATGCCGTATGTCGGGTCACCGGTATTGGTGCGCGGCTGGACTTCACCGACACGGGTGGCGGCACCGGCGGTTGCGGTGCGCTTCGGCTGCTTCAGGGATTCACCGCCGATCGAGCGGACGGTGGCAAGCGAACGCATCGGGGACATTTCGATGATGTCCTTGATGATTTCGCGATTCACGTCCGGAGGAGCGAGCAGGTAGCCGGCACCGGCATCGTCGCCCTTGACCAGAGCGTTGCGGCGCTTGTTCATCAGGTCGACATGAGCAGCTTCCCGGCGATCAGGAGCGCGGCGCAGGCAGTGTTCGAAGGCGTTGAGGTATTCAGCGTCTTCTTCCTGGCCTTCCCTGCCGGGCCGCGGACGATTCAGGATCTTTTCGACCTGGTCCATCTGCTCCTGCATGGCCTTCTGACCGTTCCAGATCTTGGTGATTTCCTGGTTGAGCGGCTCCCACTTGTCGAGATGTTCGTTGATCTTCGCGAGCTTGTCTTCGAGGACGACATCCCGCTTCTTGGTGTTTTCGTCGTTCGTGCGTTTGAATTCCTCGAAGCCCTCCATGAACTTGTCGACGGAGTTCTTGAGCTTGTCGAGGTCGGCAGCGCCAGCCACGGCGACGTTGGCGAGCAACGTCGTCATGTCAAGACCGTGACCGTTGGAGGCGTGAAGGATCGGACCGGCGTCAAAGCCGATGATCGCGACGGCGGCGAAGAGCGCAAAAAGGCCCAGCACCGTAAAGATGCTCTTGCGAGACATGGGTTTCTCCGTTTTCAGGATTTGAAGAGGGCTGCGGCGCGCTCGAAAGCTGCCGCGACTTCCGTGATTGCTGCATTTCCGCCCTCATCCCGAGGATCGGGGTCCTGTTCGTCGCGAGCAGGCTGGAATACACGTTGCGCAGCGGCAGCAAGGCGCTTCGCAACGGCGTTCGGCATCTGCTCTCCGTCGCGGAGGAGACGCTCGAATTCTCTGACCTGCGGAACGTCGCCGGACGCCATCAGGTCTGTCGGAGTATGTGCGTAGAGCTGGAGAAGCGCCGACTTTGCGGCCTTTTTCTCCTTTTTCTTGTTCGGAATGATCGAGTCGGCGAAGCCTTCGTCGACGGCCTGCTGGCCGCGCATCCAGGTCTCTGCCGACATAAGCTTTTTGAGCGTTTCGTCGTCCTGCTCGGTCCGGGCCGCATAGATATCGACGATGCCCTGCTCGAGGTTGTCGAGGATGTCCGCCTCGGCGCGCATGTCGCCGGCGTCACCCATCACGAAGCTCCACGGCTTGTGGATCATCAGGTTTGCGGACTCGCCGATCCGGATTTCATCGCCGGCCATGACGATGACGGACGCGATCGACGCTGCAATGCCCTCGATGTGCATGACGACATTCGCAGAGTGCCCGGCAAACGCGTTGTAGATCGCCATGCCGTCGAAAACGATGCCGCCGCCGCTGTTGACGTGCACATTCAGCGTTCCGACGTCGAGATCCGCGATTTCCTTGGCGATTTCTTCCGGCTGAACGCCATCCCACCAGCCGCCGATATCACCGTAGATGTAGATTTCGGCGGAATCGTCGGCCGCATTGATGCGAACGGCGCCCGGTCCGAGCGCCTTCGGAGCACGGTTTGCGGCCCTCGACGCGCGATAAGCCGCCAAATCGATGATCTTTTTCGTCATGACAGGGTTCCTGCGCCTCAAGATGCGATATCGAAGGCCTGGTAGGCGGCCTGAAGTTTCCTGCGGCCCTCTTCCGAGAGGCCTTTTCCGCCGTTTGCCCGGCCGATCAGCTTTGCGACCTCCTGCATTGCTGCATCGACCGTTGCGTCGTCGTCGAGCGGCGGACCGCCGTTGTCGCCGATGCCGCGATCTTGCCCTTCGGCGGCGTTTTCGACGGTAGTCATGTTCGCCGGCACGAAATGCTGGTCGCCGCCCTCGAAACCGTCCTGGTCTTCGAGCTCGAGGATATCGTTTGGCGACATGCCCATCTGGAAGAACTTCCAGTAATACTCGGCCCTGTCCTTCGCCGCGCCGCGGAGCAGCTCGGTATCGAAGAACTTGATGTAATATCCTGCCCGAACCTCCTCGCGCGTCAGCAGAGCCCGCTTCATCGATCGCTCAAAGCGCCGATGCCACGGCCGGATCGTATGCACAGCATGCGCAAGGAACATCTGCTCCGCGCTGGCGTAGGTCGCTGCCTTGTCGGAATGACCGACCATGATCGGAAGAACGCCGAATCCTCGGCAGATTTCCTCGACCTGATGCTTTCTTGTCTCCAGATGCTGGGCGTCGACGCCCGTAAGATCCATCGGCTGCCACTTGGCGTTACGGTCCAGCAGCATCGGCTTGCCGCTGTTCTTGGCGCCGACGTGATGCTTGGTGATGAACCGCATCAGGCGCTTGTATTGGGCCTCTTCAAGATTCCCGTCGACTGAATAGACGCCGGTTGTCTGGATGCCGTTGCCGAACCGGCTTGCATGGGCGTTCTGGGTCGCCATTGCCAGCCCGAGCGCCTCACGCGCCAGCCGCGTGAAATCCATACCGAGATAACCGTTCCATGATGGCCCGCGCATGTGCCAGATCGCCTCTGCCGGGAAGATCTCGGTGGTCCCATCCTTGGCGGTGATCTGGTATTCGAGCGAATAATCGTCCTTCTGCTCGACCTTCACGCATTCAGGCATGATCGGGATGATTTCCACAATCCGCCGCGCGCCGCGTGGCCCAACTTTGTTCACAAAAGCGTAGGCGTTCCCGGTGAATACCGTGTGGATCGCCATCGTTTCGAGACCCTGAAGCGGGTCCATCCAGTCATTGAACTGGTATCCGAGGACGTCAAAGAGCGGGTGGTCGGTCGCTTCCGTCCTGCGACCTGTCGCGGCATCCTTCCGCATGATTTTGCATGGTACGGTAGACACACCATCCGAGATGGAGATACCGCAGCGCAGAGCCGTGGTTAGGCCAAGCGTGGTCTTCCAGTTGACAGTCTCGCCGGCCTTGGAAGGCACGCCAAAACCCATCTCTTCCAGCCAGAATTGCTCCTGAAAGGCGATGTTCTGTCGTTCCGGCCCCCGAAACTTGGACGCCAGCCAGGATTTCACGCCCATGCGCCCTCGCTTCGATTAGAAATCGTCATCATCGTCAAGACCGTCGTCGTCGTCGTCACCGTCGTCGTCGCTGTCCCAGAATGATTTTCCGCTGCCTTCAACACGGTCGGTCGCCCCACAAAGCATTGCGAGGACGGTCATCCCGTCGATTCGACCACGCTGGTTTTTCTTCACGAAGAACCGATTGTTTTGGGCATCGGGTTGGACTGCCGCATTACCGGAGCACCACTTGGTGATCGGGCTCTCATCGATCACGATCTTGTGCTGCAATATCCGATCTTCGAACTTTTGCAGCGATCGGGGCATCCAGAGAGCCTTTTTCGACTGCATCCCCAGACGGCCTTGGCCGTGGATGACGATCTTCAGGCCAGAGCCGAACGGCTCATCCGGGTCCCATACCCATGTTTCGAGGCCGACATTGTCGCAGGCCTTGCGAAAATCGGTCAGATATGCCGGGTCGACCACCAGAGCGGCAACATTATGCTTCGCCACGAGCTCCTTGATGAGCACGGCGATGAACTCGTATTCGATCGACCTACCAGGAACGAGGTTCAGCAGAGGCGGCCTGGCCGCGGCCCACTCCACATACTGTGCGTGGTCTTCTTCTGCCTTCTGCTTCAGCTTTTCGGCTGGTTTCCAGTAGCGGACGGTCGCCTGCAGGACGCCCTTGCCGTCAACGAAACCTTCACCGAGCGCAGTCAGGTCGTTCTTCTTCGACAGGTCAAGCGACAGGTAGATGTCGCGGTCACCTGCATCATCGATCGAGACGCTCCCTTGCACGGCGTCCCATGCATCAAGGTCGATCCAGTATTCCGACGCGCCGACCGGAACGCCGAAATATAGGCGCTCAGTGCTCAATCTGGTGCCGACGGAATTGCGCGCCGAGTTCACCTCGATCCGCACGTTCTCGATCGGAAACGTAATATCGAGACACGGCATGGACTTCGGCCAGCAGCTCTCGTCTTCGAACGGCTTATCGCCCGGGTCGACCCGGGCGATGAACGCGAAAGCGGAATCGTCGTCTGCCTCGCCGCGGAGGATCCGCTGGTGCAGCTCACTCCACTCGGTCGCGACGATCTGGTCCGCAGCCGGTGTGTTGGTCGACATCCACAGCAGAAAGTCGCCCGGCATTTTGGCGCCGGCTGAGCGCCACGTCTTCAGAGGCCCATCCGATGCCCACTCATGGATCTCGTCCGCGGCAACGTATGACGGACGCGGCCCGTTCACCTTTTCGTCGCCGGCAAGTGCCCGGAATTTCGATCCGCTGTCCGGATGCTCCAGCATCCAGGTCATGTCGCCAGTGCCGCGAGCCTTCAGCGTTCCATTCGAGACAAGCGTCTCGCCGTCGAACTCTGCATCGATCAACTCGGCGTTCGCCATGGCGACGGCATCGCCGAACAGAACGTTCGCCTGGTTCCGGTCCTTCGCGATTGCATAGCATTCGGCACGCGGGATACCGCAGGCGAAGAGGATGTAGAGACCGATCGCGGCCGCCACTGGCGACTTGATCTGCCCCTTGCCAGCCTCTACCCATGCCGATCGGAACCGTCTACGCCCGCTCGCCTCGCGGTACCAGCCGAACAACGAGCCAACCACGAAAGTCGTGTAACTCGGCAGGTAGAACGGCTCCCCGGCCTTGGCGCCTGCCGTCACCCTCAGGACGGACGGGAAGAATTCGAGCGCTTCTGCCGCCTTGTCAGGACGCCACACAAGCCCGCGCTCATGACCGTGTTCAAGATCGGAGAGATGTCTCCGGCATGCGAGCTTCGCAAGCTGCCCGGAAATGATCCGTCCCTCGACGACATCGAGGGCCCATTGCGTTACCGGATCAGCCGTCTCTCTTGAGATACTTGTCGGCGGCACGCTTGCTCCTTCCGGCACGCGGCGGCGCCTTCGCGGCGCGGCCGCGCTCCACAGGCGGGATGCCGAGATCGCGTTCCGCGGCCATAACGCGCTTCATCGCAGCGTCGGCGATCGCCTTGTATGGGTTGTGCATCAGGACTTTCGTCTTCGGCGCCGGCATCATGACGCCGTATCTGGCAACGTGCGCCTCGGCCAACTTCCAGTCTGCATAAGCGCCGGCGGCCATCTCGATCAGAACGTCGTTGTCGGCGTCGAGCAGTCCCTTGCGGGCGAGACTCTGTGTCAGGGTTTTCCAGCGCTCGCTTGCGATCTTCGCGCGGCGTTTGCCCCACTCCCTGACGTTGACGGTAAGGAGCCAGTCCGGTTCCTCTATCTCCGGAATTCCGGTCTGCGGGAACGGGCCTGAAACAACGTTATCCGCCGGAGCAGGATTCGGTTTTCGGCCTCTCATGGGATCTCTTTGGTTGGCCGGCATCGGCATTTCTGCCGATGCCGTGCGGCTGATTAGTCAACCGGCGTGAAGTCCAGGTAGTACGACTTGCCCGGCTCGAACTGGATGGCAGCGTTCGGATTGTCGACATTCATCCGAAGTTCACCCCAAGGCGTTGCCTTGGTGAAACGCCCGTCCTCGGACTGGATGTCCTCGGAATAGACCGTGTGGAGGAAGATCGTCGTCCCTTCCTTCCCGCTGCACATAAACTTCGCACGTACAGTGGGATGCTTGCGTTCGCTCATGCGACTTCTCCTTTTTTAGTTGGTGGCTGCTTGGGCCGGATGCCACTCCGCCAGACCACCCGCAGGATGCCCTACTGATCTGGATCGCTTGGTCGAGAAGGTGCTAACCGTGGATCGGGGCGCATAGGCTTTCCGCGAATCCGTTTGAACGTTGCCTTCCCGATTTCTTTGCCGTTCCCGGCGAATTGCTGCGAGGCTACCCTCCCCGCTTGGCCGCTGGTCCTCGGCGGCGTCACCCTCAGGTGGCCAAGGATCCTGATAGGTCGGGGCGCAGCGGCTTCCCCTCGTATTGTCGCGCTTCTGACCTCCTGTTGGAGCGCCGTGCGCGCCGGCTTCTTCCATCACACCAACCGAAAACCGGAAGCGACTGGCTTCGCGCCGGCCTCAGAGGTGCCGGATCGCGGCTTACTTGATCGGCGCGGCGATGTCAGCGCCATTACCGTTGCTGTTGTCGAGCACTACCACCTCGAATGTTTCGTCAACGACGAGGCGCTGCTCATCGAACCACTTGGGGTCCTTGTCGGGCGTCCTCGGCGAAACGAGGTACTGATCGCATCCGGTCAGGTAATTGGCCCGACCCGTCACAATTCCGGTGAAATTGGTGATGCGATCGGTGGCGGTCGCTCCAAGCGTAATCATCTGAACCGAATCCCTTTTCTCGTGATTTTCCCTCGAAAGGGGGTTCGTCTATTTTGCTCGTACTGCGAACGAAGGCCCCGGGCGGTCTGCGCCCCGGCCCTCCCAGACATTTCACCCCCCCTACCCCCTGACCTCGAGCGCGTCGGCGGCGGCGGTCATCTGCCGTGCGCGCTCCTCATGCCGTGCCGCTAGCTCTCTGAGCGCGTCGGCTTGATCGTCGAGGCGGGCGGCAGCATCGCGGTAGCTTCGGGCGTCGGTGAGCGCTGAGGTGGCCGAATGGCGCAAGTGCTCGATTGCCTCCCTCACGGCTTGCTCTTGTGCCAAGGGTGACGCGGATCGAGCGGCGATCCGTCGGCGGTGCACCCTCTCACAATGGGGTTGCCATCACGTCGACGAGCTCCGGTAGCGCGCTCTTTGATCTGGCGGTCGCAACCGTCGCAGAGGGTGCGCACGTTGGTCAGCGTGTCGGCGGGCGTCGGATAGTCGACGTTAGGGCGGGTGCGGACGTGATCGCAGACGAGCCGCGATGATGAACCACAGAAGACGCAACGCCAGTTGTCCCGCTCATGACAGGCCCGCTTGAGAGCGCGCCAATGGGGCGTGAGGTAGTAGCGATTGCGTGCCATCGATCAAAAGCCCTGCCTATCCACCTTGCGCCGTTATCCGATGGGTACGCGCCCCGGCGCCGGTCTTCCCGGGCGAGGTGGATCGTCGAGCCGTCGCAGGTTGGGCGGCTTGAAAGGTGGCGCGTGAACAAGGAACGAAAAAGGCGGTCAAGCCCGCGAGGGCGACCGCCTGTCTGAGGACGCAATTTCAGCATCCGCAGCTATGTGACTCGTTAGGGGGCGATCTGTCAACACCCTGCCAGGTGGTGAGACTGCCTCGCTCTCCCTCTCGCGGGTATCTTGAATCCTATCTGTTTGGAGAAGGGAGAAGGGCCTTTAAGGCCCTCTCCAATAGGAAATATAAAATAAATTCCGCGCTGGCACGCGCGAGGGACGGTCGATAATTCCGCGATTTTCCGCAGATTTTCCGCACTGTCCATTTGAGGGGGTGCGGAAGGGCGGCAACCAAAGCGTGCCGTTCCGCGATATTCCGGGAATTTTCCCGGCGCATTCCGGAGAATTTCCGAAAATCAGCGATGCCGGGACACCCGCAAATCGCGTCGGAAATCAACCGCAGGTGATGCGACAAATATTTTTTGCATGGTCGCGAAAACTGGCAGGCAGGAGCCGCTGAAACGGGGCGTTTTTCAGCATCGAGGGCGAATCACATCGCATTGATTCGCGTCGGCGGGGCGATACCTGGGCGACACCACGGGCAGAAGCAAAACCGAAATGAATGCTGTTTTACGGTCAATATGAGCATCATCGCGAAATTATATCGCTTTCAAATCAACACATTAGCGGTTTGATGTCGAAATCACCACAAAACCGCGTTGCAAAACGAAATGAAATCGCCTTTA
Organism: Rhizobium sp.; assembly: GCA_035299345.1. Taxonomy (GTDB): domain Bacteria; phylum Pseudomonadota; class Alphaproteobacteria; order Rhizobiales; family Rhizobiaceae; genus Allorhizobium. The sequence goes on along the minus strand of DATGWU010000122.1, from coordinate 22,700 downwards.
CTGCAATCACCGAAGCGAAAACGAAATCACTTCGGGATTGCGAGACGGCCTAGAGCCTCCCGCAAGGCTCTTTGAAAAGCTGGCGATCGGTCCGTTATCGGCCCCAAGGTTTAGGCGACACCCTCGCGAAAGCGGGCAAAGCCTCGATTGTAAGGCGCGGTTTCCGGGTTGGCGCATATCGGCATTATCGGTGATTGATCCGAGCGAGGGTGACGCCTCCGCCAGTCAATCGGGCGCTCCCTTCCGCGCCGACTTATCGAAAAGGAAGGGCTGTTGAGGTGTTCCAGCATAAGCCGCGCAAGCGGTGACCTGCGACGAAATGCAGGGCATGGAGGCCGGTGGGCCGACGTGACAACCATGTGTGTGGTGGAGCGAAGACAGAGCGCGCGGGGCAATGTGCGGTGGACTGCGGTCCGATGATAACCCGAAAGGTTGCCGCCCCCGAAAAGCTAGCCCCCCGCATGTCGGGATATCTCAAGCAAAAGATCACAACGGAAAATCTGAAGGGCAGGTATCCGCTTGCCCCTCATTCCTTCTGCAGCGTGCAAGGCAAGCGCCGCCGACTGGCGGGCGCTTTCCCGGCATTCTGCCTTAACCAGCCCCTGCGCGTGGGGCACATCACAGGAGAGACGACAATGGCAAAGTTTGAAATCATCACCGGCAAGGCCCTCAAGTCCGCTATCGCCGGCCGTGGCAAGGCGATCGCCACCTTCACCGAACGCGAACACCAGCTCGCCGTCTCGGCACTCGCCCACCTCGAAAACCACAATGAACCCATCTACGTTCAGGCGCTCTATGACATGAGCCCCGCCAACTACAAGCGCGGCCTCTGCACCTTCAAGGCCGCCGAGCAGGGCCAGGGCGGCACCTTCGTCTACGCCAAGGCTCGCCCGTCCAACATCGCCGGTGCAATGGAGATCGCACCGGCGAACTTCGAGAAGGCCACGAAGGAGGAAAACAGCGAGCCGAAGGCCTTCGTGGTCGCCGACTATCTGTCGAAGGTCGTCGAGAAGCTCAAGAAGGAAGATGCCGACGTGACCGTGATCCGCGCCGTCGAGGCCGCGGTGCGCGTCGCCGGTGGCCCGTCCGTGGTCGTCCGCAACCAGCGGCCTCTCCCTGCTGCATCCGAAAAGAAGGCCTCCGCTCCGAAGAAGTCCGACCCGATGCAGGCACCGGCTGCCAACGACATCGCCGCCTAATCTCCACTCGACATCACCCGCAAGCCCGGCCATCGCGCCGGGCTTTTTGCGTTTCCCTCGACGAGGATCAATCCCATGCCAAGCCAGCATTCACAGACTGCCCGGCTGCATCCGGGCTATGAAACAGACATCCAGCGCCAGCGCCGCGAGGCATCCGAGGAGCTATCCGCCTTCCTCGCGAAAGCTGCCGCCCTGCGCGCTCGCATCGCCAGTTCCCGCATTCTGATCGCCGGCCAAGGTCCGTCTCCCTGCCCCGGTCGGTGAGCGCAAGCGCATTCACCCCCTCGATGTCGCTTGCGCGGCCGCACGTCTCCCAAGACGTGCGGCTTACAAGCCACACCAGCGAAAAGGCCATCACTATGACCATCCTCGCGATCACGTCCGCCCACCTCGTCGAGTTCGAGGCGGGCATTCTCACCATTGCCCGGTATAGCGACGGCGCTTGCGTCACCCTGCAGGGCAAGGGAATCGCCAGCCAGTTCCGCGATTGCGTCCACACCCACGGCGAGGAACGCGCCACGGCAACATTCCTGCGCATCGCCGGCAGTCAGCCATGGATGCCGCTCTACAAACCCCACCGCATGCCCCGCGACCGAAAGGACAGCCTGCCATGACTCTGGCATTCGAATATCTCGAGATCCGCCCCTGCATCTATCTCGATGATGACGACGTGATGTCCTACACGGACGAGATTTCATTCGAGCTGGCGCGAAGCGGCCTTTCCGCTGACGACGCCACCTTCTCCACCGGGTGGGCAATCTATGGCCGCTACGCTGACGAAGCGGGCCAGTTCCTCACCCTCGCCATCGGTGATTTCAGCACGAAGGAAGGCGCCTTTGCCGTCATGGATGCGATCCTTGCTCCCTTGGCGAAGGCCCGCGATGAACTGGCGGAAGCGAACCGGAATTTCAGCCTCGACGATCCGGTGAAGCGCCGGGCCTATCTGACGGCCATCATGGACGTTCACAACGACCTCGACGATTTCATCAACCAATCGAGCAACCGGACGAGGCTATAGCGATGGTCAAAGACTTTATCGCTCTTGCCGCGATGACCTACTTCGTCATCGCCTTCAACGAATGGGCGGCGATCATAGCCGCCCTTACGCACTGACCACACCGAGGAAATGACCGACATGAACAACCGAGAACGCGCCGCCAGCGTGGCCGACCTGGTACGCCTCTTTGCAGCGAAGCAAGAGGTTGACGACGAACCCCCAGCCGTCGTCGCGGCCAAGATGATCTCCGGCATCCTCCATTGGACGATGCGAGAATCCGAAATGGCCGGTGACGACGGTCGCAAGTCAGCGCTTGCAGCGACGAGAGCCGGCCTGACGTCGTTCATCGACGATGTGCACCGCTCCCCGGCGAACACCTCGCCATCCTGCTACACGCTGATCACGGTTCGAACCGATGGCGGCTTGTGGGTATCTGAAACCGGCTATGAGGACACGATTCAATGAACGGAGAAGAAAAGGAAAGCGTCCTGCGCGCGCTGATGGCGGCCGTCGTTCGGCTGGCCTTCATCGGAGGCTGCACGGTCGTGACCCGAGATTATGAGCGGACGCGACAGGTCAGCGCCTGCATATCCAACAACATGCAGTGGACCGATGGCTCCTGCACACCGATTCCGAAGGGGGTGAAGCCGTGAGGTTGTGGCAAAAGCTCCGCTGCCTCGCCGGCCGCCATCTCTGGGAACCGCGAGAGAATTACCCTTGGCGTCAGCATGTTTGCATTTTCTGCGGAAAGGCCGGCCCGACGCGGTTTATCGCGGTAGCCGTGCAGCCACCCACTACCGCAAAGGGGGAGGCAGGGGATGGCTGACCAACAGGAACTGCCACTCCCCTCCTCGACGACATGGAAAACGCCGAAAGGCAAACACACCTGCAAGCGTGATCCGAATATGGGACCCGGCACATGCTGGCACTGGTGGGAAGGATGCCCGAACGCTGAAAAGCGCGGCTGCTATCTGCTTTGGCTGAAACAGGCCGAACAGGCCAACCCCACGGAATAATCAGGAGACAGTCATGAACATGATGACCATCGGCATCACGCCGGCGGCGCTGGAAACGCGCGCCATGATCGTTACACTGCACATCTCTCACTGGTCGGGCCGTCGCCTCGACCGCCAGGTGACAAACGAAGTCAATCGCTCTCACGATGCAGCCGACGACGCGGGCCGATACAACAAGCTGCTCGTCCCGAAAGAGTCGCTCGCCCCCATTCAGAAATTCGTCGGTTCTACTCGCGACGACTTCCTGAAGCGCACGCTTCCGTGGATGGACAACGGCGGCCGTATCATGGCCGCAGACGGGTATCTTGCCCATGCGCGATGGCTTGATGGCCAGAAGCACAAATTCGATGCCGCGGTCAACGATTTCATCACGGAATACCCTGACCTGCTTACAGCCGCCCGTTCCCGGCTGAAAACCATGTTCAAGACCGAGGATTACCCGTCCCCGGAAGAACTGCGCGCCAAGTATGCGATGAAGGTCACCGTCATGCCGGTACCGGCCGCAAACGACTTCCGCGTGAACATGTCGCAAGCCCAAGCGGATATGATCCGGGCCGACATCGAGCGCAACGTCATGGAAGCCACGGCGGCAGCCATGCGCGATGTCTATCGCCGGATCGCGGAGGCAACCGGCCGGATGGTCGAGCGTCTGACGGCCTACAAGCCGTCGACCCGCACGGGAGATCGCTCCGAAGGTGTTTTTCGGGACAGCCTCGTCGAGAATGTCCGCGAGCTTATCGAGGTCCTGCCGAGCCTGAATGTCGTCGGAGACCCGGCGCTTGCGGAACTCGCCGAGGAAATGCGGGCGCTCGTTCGCTATCCCGCGGATACGCTGCGTAACAGCCCGAATGCTCGTCGGGATGTGGCAGACAAGGCCCGGGCGATCTACGCCACGGTCTCCGACTATCTGTGAGCGCCCAGTTTTAACGTTCTACATCAGGAGAAAACCCATGCACTTGAAGGACGCCAAGCGCGCCATCATGCGCTACATGCGCGCCGATATCCCCGTCATGATGTGGGGAGCACCCGGCATCGGCAAGACTGAGTTCCTCTACGATCTCGGTACCGAACTCAAGCGCCAGGTGATTGACTGGCGCACCAACCTCCGCGATCCGGTCGACGCGCGCGGTCTGCCGGTTGCCGACCTCGAGCGGAACGTTGCCCGCTGGCTCCGCCCGTGCGATCTGCCTTTCGAGGGGTCCGACTTCCCGGACGACTCTGTCGTATTCCTCGACGAGATCAACACGGCATCTCCGGCAATGCAGGTGGTCGCCATGCAGCTCATCAACGAACGCCGCGTGGGCGAGCACCGGCTGAAGAAGAACGTATACCTGATCGGTGCCGGCAATCGCCAGTCCGACAAGGCAGCAGCGCAACGGATGCCCACAGCGCTCGCCAACCGCCTCGCCCATGTCGATGTTGAGGCCAACGTCGACATCTTCTGCGATTGGGCATACGGTCATAACATCAATCCGATGATCATCGCCTTCCTTCGTTGGCGTCCGGCGCTTCTCCATGACATGACGGCGCAGAACCTCCGCGCATTTCCCACCCCCCGATCGTGGGAGCGCACCTCTCGCATCCTTGATGACGACGATGCCGACGATTCGCTTTTCCTGCAGATGATCACCGGGCTCGTCGGCGAAGGTGCGGCGGCAGAGTTCATCGGCTTCGTGCGCACCTACCGTGACCTTCCGTCGCTCGACCTGGTCCTTTCTAATCCGACTGGTGCAAAGATCCCGGCCGATCCGTCGGCCCGCTTCGCGATCGCGGTTGCCCTCGCCCACAAGGTGACCGCCAGGACGTTCGAAGCGGCCATGACATATGTGCGCCGACTGCCCGGCGAATTCGAGGTTCTGTTTGGCATCGATGCCGTGAAGCGCGACGTTGGCCTGTCGCATACACAGACCTTCAACGATTTTGCCATTCGCAATCAGGAGGTGATGATTGGCTAGGTCAGACGTCAAATGGGTCGCCGGGCCGATCCGTTATCGGACGTCGGATTCGATCGAAGATTCCGGACGCGTAATCCAGGCCATCAAATGGGAATTCGTCGGCGGGACTGATTATTGGCGACTGTGCCGCTGGAACCTGATTTTCAACGTCTCGACACGGAAGTTTTCCTCGACAGACCTGGATGTCAGCGGCTGGGAAACTGAGCATGGGGAGGCGATAGCCAAGCTATACCGCCCCGTAGCCATCCTCGGCAACGATCTTCCGCGCGGCAACCGGACGACTATCCTCAAGTCGATGCTCTCCCAAGCCGACATCACCGAAGCTGTCGCGATCGCGATCAATCCACTGCGAGAATAGAGATGACCAAGCGGACCTGGCTCAACAAGGATGGCAAGGTGGCGAGAAAGACAGATATCTCGCTACTCGCCAGAGTGAAGGGGCCAGAGGGCAAGGTGAAGAGGCTCCAGAAGAACTGGCCGACGGTCCAGTGGACATTTTACGGATTCATGACGGATGGAAGCAGCCGAAAGTGGTTTCTCACATACATGGTCAAGCAGCGAAGGTTTCAGACCATCGCTGCACACATGACCGAGCAAGAAGAGAAATACTTCGCCCACATGGGCGATTTGTTCCCAACCAGTTGGCAGGAAGTACCGGCGAAAAAGCCGCGCACCATCACACTGCTGCTCCGGAGCTACCTGCCGGAGTCGCAGATCGCTGAAGCACTTGCCATATCTATCGGAGCCCGCGCATGAGCAAGCCAAATCCGCCGCGGGTCATCCTCGGGCCGTTCACGACGAGTCCCCATCTTCCGGAAGATGGCGTTATCTCGTGGGGATTCATCACCATCCGCGAGGACTTCCAGGTGCAGCACGCGACGTTGCGCTTCAATCTCAAGACCCGGAAATTCAGCTCCAACTCGGACGGCTACAACAAGTACTACATATCGTCGGCGTATGTCTCGCCGACGAACCCGACCTACCGTCGACCGGCACGGCTTTCCAGTACACAGAAGTATCATCCGGGCGCTGAGGATCTGACGAGCCAGAACGGCGCGATGTTCCTCGGTGACAATATTCCCGAACCCATTCCAGGGCGCCTCGTCGACTTGCTGCGAAGCCTGCTTCGACCAGAAGACATCGCCATGATCACCCGCCTTGCGATCGAGGCCCAGAGATGAAGATCACTGCGCACTTGCTGGACAAGTTCTATCACCCACCGATCGAGACAGGGGCGTACTGCCAGTGGGCATTCAAGCCCGTCAAGGAAAATCGGCTCACGCCGACGATAACGCTCAATTTCAACGCCTACTCCCGTTCGTTCCGTGCAAGACGTAATTGGGAGGATGTCGAAGATGTTCAGGCAGTCGAGCTATTAAAGGAAAGGCTCCCGCCTGAAGCCATCGTAGAGTGCGTTCGCGCGGCGATCGATTCCGACGATATCCCATTCTAGGAGAACCCCATGGCACTCACCGCAGAGCAGAAGATCCTCGCCGCTCGCACGGCCCTGATGTGGGATCATCCGTTCTTCGGCTCGCTCGCCGTCCAGCTCGAGCTGATCGAAACCGATGAAATCCCCACCATGGCGACGGATGGCGCCCATCTCTACTGGAACCGCAAGTTCGTCGACGGCCTCAAGAAGCCGGAACTGGTCTTCGTACTGGCGCATGAGGTCTTGCACAATGCGCTGGACCATCATGTCCGGAAAGGACGTCGAGAGCACGAAAAGTGGAACTGCGCGGCCGACTACGCGATCAACGGCGAGCTCGTCGATTGTAAGGTAGGCAAGATGCCGAAATGCGGGCTGATCGACCCGAATTTCACCGGTCGCAGTGCTGAGGAAATCTATGCTTTTCTCCATGACCAGCCGAAATCCTCCGGCAGGGGTGGCGCCGGCGGGAATGCTTCCGATCCAGGTGGCTGTGGTGCTGTTATCCCGGCAGCTGCAGCGCATGACCATGAGGCACTCGCCCGCGCCTCGGCCGACATGAAAGTGAAGGTCAGGCAGGCGGCGGCGATCGCCGCCAAGGCCGCGAACGGCATCGGCAATCTTCCCGGTTCAATGCAGCGGCTTATCGAGAAGCTGCTGCTGCCGGTGGTTGACTGGCGCGAGCAGCTTCGGCGGTTCATCGACGACAGCCAGAGCAAAGACTATTCGTGGCTGCGTCCGAACCGCAGACACATCGCTTCCGGCTTCATCCTTCCCGGTCTGGTCAGCGATGGCCTCAACCATCTTGTGGTCGCCGTCGATACGTCCGGATCGATTCAGGATGACGCCCTCACCCGTTTCGGCTCCGAGATCAATGGCGCCTTCGGCGATGGCAGTATTGACAAGATCACTGTCATCTATGCCGACGCGGCTGTAGCACGGATCGAAGAGTTCGAACGTGGAGACGAGCTGGTCCTGAAGGCTGCGGGTGGCGGCGGAACAGCCTTTTCCAGCACGTTCGAATGGATCGCCAAGAACGCACCTGATGCCTCGGCGATCATCTACTTCACCGACCTCTATGTAACCGACTTTGGCGAGCAGCCAGCCGCGCCCGTCATGTGGGCCGTCTATGGCGATAGCCGAAGCTTCAAGGACCTGTCGAGGAAGACGCCGTTCGGCGAGGCGATCAGTCTCGCTGCCTGATGCAATCTCGTCCCTTCCAGATCATCAACAGCCGCCTCCGGGCGGCTTTTTCTATTGGAGAACATCATGCCCGAACTGAAAGACATCGATAGAAATGAAGAATGCGGCTTCTGCGGGATGCCGCGCCATGCCCACTGGGGCGGCTATGATGCCCCGGCGGCCGGAAGGTGCGCAGGCTTCCAGTCTACCGAGGTCACACGGTTGCGTACTGCTGCACCAGCACTGTTGGCTTCCCTGAAAGAGCTTCTGGACGCCTGCGAACGTGATTGCGGCGTTCCGAGCGCCGATGACGCAGACGACGAGCCTGTCGGCGGCGGCCTGAATGACGATGGTACGCCCGATCCCATGGCTCTAACGTTCGGCCACTTGCGCCGGGCGGCCGCAGCCGTTGCCAAAGCGGAGGGACGCTGACATGCGCACTCCCTTTCCTTGGGCACAGGCAGACAGCAATCCGAAGCAGGTGTTCGGCGACAATCGCGGCATCATCGATTTCAACAGGCCGGTCGCGAAGTTCATCCACGCCGATGATGCAAAGCTCGTGGTCAATGCTTGCGACATCATCGACGAGATGCTCTCCACGCTCCGCACGACCCTCAGAATTCTTGAAGCGGAACACGGCATCAGGAAGCTTTCCGGCGTGCCGGAGTACGTGGAGCCCATCGCAGCAGCGATCGAATTCACCAAGCATTCCATCGCAAGAGCCGAAGGCTGGAAATGACGATCGGCGAGCCAGAGAAGCTCGCCGGCACAAACTCATCGTCGAATGAGAAAGGACGATCAACATGACCTTTGGCAAGACCACGATGACGGCCGACCAGGTCAGGAGCCTTCGCCCTACCGAACAGGCGTTGGCGAAGGCGCTTGCTGCCGAAATGGCACGGATGGGCCCCCAGGAGGCTGTTCCAGATACCCGAGAAGTCGCCGATCTGATCGACCTTGGACTGTCGGAATATGGTCGCGCGGTCGGGATCGACCTCGAAAAGCTGCTCGACGGCCGTCTTCTCGTGCAAGGTACCTCAGGCGCCGGCAAGAGCTGGACGCTCCGACGCATCCTCGAACAGACGCACGGGCACATCCAGCAGATCATCATCGATCCGGAAGGCGAGTTCGGCTCGCTCGCCCAACACTTCGATTTCCCCATTCTGGACGGGACGAAGCTCGACACCGCTGCACTGACCATTGCTGCCGGCAGAGTGCGAGAGCATCGCCTGTCCGTGCTTCTGGACGTGTCGCAGCTCGATCGCGAGACACAGATGCAGAGCGTCACGGCCTTCGTCGGCGCCCTCATCGCAGCGCCCAAGGAGAATTGGCACCCTGCCCTCGTGGCGATCGACGAGGCCCATCTGTTCGCCCCGTTTGGCGGCGCTGGCCTCGCCGCAACGTCGGTGCGTCAGGCCGCAACGCAGACGATCACCGACCTGATGAGCCGCGGCCGCAAGCGCGGCCTTGCCGGCATCCTGGCAACGCAGCGCATTGCCAAGCTCGCGAAATCCGTCTCCTCGGAGATCCTCAACTTTCTGATCGGATTGAACACGCTCGACATCGACATCCGCCGTGCGGCCGAAACGATCGGATGGGATGCAAGCAAGGGATTCGATCGCCTTCCAATGCTGCAGCCGGGAGATTTCGTCGCCTCCGGACCGGCGTTCGATCTTTCGCCGGTGACCGTTCATGTGGGTGCCGTCAAAACGAGGCACATCGGGGCCCGCCCGGAGATTGTCGCACCGAGGGCAATCGGATCCGCCGCGGCAGCGACGCTGCTCGACCTGGACGAGCTCCACGCTGCATCCGATGCAGATGCGGAGGTCAGGTCGGAAGCCAGCATCCCGCCGGCGTATCGTGCAGTACGCGCATTCATCCGCGACCCGGCATTCGCTGACGCCGGGCGTATTTGGGAGGTGCTCGTGCCACTCGCCCCGCAGGGCGCCGCAGTCGCAGACCTCGCCGACTATCTCTCGATCGACGCCGGCCGCGTGTCGGCGGCTCTCGCTCTCCTCGACATGTACGGCGCCGTGGAGATCAGCGACATGAGCGAAGGTCGGGCCGTCAGAGTTGGAAAAGGAATGATCGCATGAGCTTGAAGCCTGTCTCCTTCAACAAGCCGATCGGCCATGAGCCGCGCATTTCCGCTCCCTACGTCCCGGGCAAGCGCGACAAGCGGTTTTGGACGGATGAAGAGATCGAGATTATCCGTCGTCACTTCCCTTCCGGCGGCGTATCCGCATGCCTTGTCCATCTGCCTCCGCACCGGACGCCGGCTGGCGTCTACAATCAGGCGCACAAGCTGGATATCAAGTCCACAGCGCATTCGCCGCACCGGGCGAAGTTTGAGGCCGCCCCGGATATGGATGAGCGGATCCGTGAGGAATGGGAGAAACTCGACGGCAAGAAACGCGGCGAGGTTCGCGATTTGGCCGACCGGTTGGATGTCCCTCGTTGGTGGCTGTCTGATCGACTCCTGGCACTTGGGTTGACCATTCGTCACAAGAAGGAACCGCCGTGGACAGCCGCCGAAGATGAGCTGATGAAGAAGGCTCCTCTCCACATGCCGGACAAAGCCGCGAAGATGTTCCGCGAGCACGGTTTCATCCGGTCGCCTACGGCCATCGTCGTCAGGGCCAAGCGGCTCAACCTGTCTAGGCGTGATGCTCGGGAAGAACTGTCTGCCACGAAGGTCGCACGTATCCTCGGCGTCGATGGGAAGACAATCACCCGTCTTGTTCTGGCCGGCGACCTCCCGGCGATAAAACGCGATGACAAACGCCGGGCCCAGCAGGGAGGTAGCGCTTGGGATATCAAGCCAGACGACCTTCGGAAATGGATTCTCGACAACATCGATGTCGTCGATCTGCGCAAGGTCGACAAAGTCCCGTTCATCATGCTCATCGCGGGAGGCGACGATGCCACGGCTGTATGACGTACCGTTGCGGGATATCAATGGGCGCGCTCCGACGAACGACTATTTCTATTTCACGGATTGGTGGTGGGCGAACAAGCAATTCGGGTACAGCGTCGACTGCCGATGGAATTTCGGGATAGTCGCCCTCGCCGATGGTCGGTTCTCCGTCGATGGCTGTGTGTATGCGATCGAAAAGAACAACTGCAACGGCCATTGGGAAAAGCATCGGCCGTGCGTTTATGACACGCGCGAGCAGGCTATCCGCGTGGCCGCCGCCCGCCTCATCCGTATTGCGCGCGCATCCCGCCGTTGGACGGGCCTGTTCACCGGCAAACTGGAAGGCGAGCGCCTGGCGCTGGTCGTCAACTGGATCCGCGCCGTCGTCGCGCGAGAGACGAGCCAGCCGACGCCGACGCCCATCACAATCTACGAACCTCCGAAGCCCCGCCCCAAAACGGGGCTTCCTCTTTTTGACCTATAGGGTTGTCATGTCGACACAGCACCTTAAGAGCATCGTGAAACTCTTCGAATCCTGCCGGTACCGCCACGATCTCTATACCCTTTTCTCCGACTGGTGCGCCTGTGCGGCGATTTCCCTCAGCAACGCAATGGATATCGCCCAGCGAGAGAAGCGTGAGGCACGGTACATGGAGATCATCGGCCGCTACGAGCGCAATGTGGTCGAAACCTTCCCGAAGATCCTCGGCGAAGTCGTGATGGCACTGGAGACTGCACCGCAAGACATCCTCGGCGCCGTATTTCATGAGCTCGAGCTGCACAACACCGCAAAGGGCCAGTTCTTCACACCCTATGAGCTCTGCTGCATGATGGCGAAGATCAATGCCGGCAGCGCCGAAGACTTGCAGAAGGTCATCGACGAGCGCGGCTATATCACCGCGCAGGAACCGGCCGTCGGCGCCGGCGCCACGATTATCGCTCTTGCCGAGGCCATAAAGGACCTCGGCATTAACTACCAGCAGCACCTTCATGTGACGGCCATCGATATCGATCCGCGTGCCGTTCACATGGCCTATATCCAGTTCTCGCTCCTCCACATCCCGGCTCACGTCATCGTCGGCGATACCCTGCGCCTTGAGTTCCGCGAGGACTGGTACACACCGGCGCATGTCATGGGTTTCTGGTCCGGGCGCTTGGCGGCCGACCGGACAGCGGCGCGCGCCGCTGCACCGATCGCGGAGCCACCTCGCTTGCCGGCTCCGGCTGCCATCACGCCAGCCAGGCGCAAGCCTCCCCCGAAGCCACCCGCTGGCCCAACGCTTTTCGATTTCGGTCTTTGACCGATACGTCGCCGCCCTTCGAGGCGGTTTTTTCATGTCAACCTCAGGAGAAACAAAGCATGAAGAACGTCGTGAAACTCTTCTCGTCCGAGAACCCGACTGCGCTCATCGATCGGGCATCACTCACCGCCACTGTCGAGCTGCTCGCCTCGCTCGGCAAGAACGCCTGCCCTACCATCCGCTTCTCTTCCGAGCCTGGCGGCATTGCCCTCACCGCCAGCAATACGATCATTCAGGCGGAAACATCGATCATCGCCGATGTCGACGCCCGCTTTTCGGCGGCGATCCCGGCAGCGACCCTGCTCAAGCTGCTCAAGAAGGGTGGCATGAGCGAAACCGTTGTTCTCGAACTGGTCCCCGACGACGAGAAATCCTCTGCCGAAAGGTTCATCCCGTCGCAGTGCACCGTCATGATCGGCGGCTCTTCGTTCACGATCGACGTTTCCGACACGGATGATTTCCCCGAGCCGATCCGTCACGATCCCGAGCAGACGGTGCACCGGTTCGATATTCCGGCGGCCGTGCTCTGGAATGCGATTGATGGAACGATCGGCGCCACTTCGACGGACGAAACCCGTCACTATCTCAACGGCATCTACGTCTACAATCACGACGGTCACGCGCGCTTCGTGGCGACCGACGGCCACCGCCTCTACATGCAGGACACGAATGTGAACCTCGGCAAGGCTGAGATTGCCGGTATCATCCCCCGCGAGGCCGCAACTCTCATCGCCGCAATCATCGACGGCTATGCCTCCGCCGATCCCGTGTCGGTCGAGATGTCGCAGTCGGTCGCGGTAGCAGTATACCGCGACATCGCCGTCACCCTGGAACTCATCGACGGCAGCTTTCCGGACTATCTGCGCGTTGTCCCGACCGACCCCGAGAAGACCGCCACCTTGCACGGCGGTGATTTCGCCGCGGCCGTCACGTCGGTCATCGACTGCACCGGCGCCGCCACGGTGAAGCTCGGTTTCAGTTCCGACGAGGTCATCCTGTCTGCGAAGGGAGCTACGGGACAGGGAACGGCAATGGTCGCCTGCAAATTCGACGGAGAACCCTTCGAAATCGGGTTTGCGGCCAAGAACCTCCGTTCCGTCATCGACGGGGCAAGCCCCGACGGGAGGAAGATGGCGATCCGAATGGCGGATAACGTCTCTCCTGTCCTCGTCACCGGCTCCATCGGCGGCTGGACCGGCGTGCTGATGCCGGCGGCGGTCTGACATTCCATGAAGCCAGATGTCTCTCGCCGGCGCCGCGTGCGCCGGCCGTCATTTCACCGATATCCCAAATCCCAACTCAAGAGGTTCCACCATGGAGCAACTGTTACTCACGGCAGATCGTATCGTTCTGGATCGCAGCAATGCGCGCAAGATGCGCGACAAGGACTCGCTCTCCTCCCTGAAGGCTTCGATCCTGGAGCACGGCATCATTCAGGCTATCACGGTCAGGCCTCCGGAAGCCGCCGATCGTGACTTGGAGGGCGATCGCTACCGCGTGTTCGCCGGGGCACGACGACACCAAGCCGTCACCGAGTTGATCGCGGAAGGAAAACTCCCGACAGATTTTCTGATCCCCGCGCTGCTGAAGAATGTCGGTGACACGGCCGCCGATGAAATGAGCCTGGCCGAAAACATCCTCCGGCGTGCGATGCGCCCCGTCGACGAATTCAAGGCCTTCTCGCGCATGGCGGATGCCGGCGCTTCTGCCGAGGAAATCGCCCTGCGCTTCGGCCAGACCGTAAGGTTCGTTCAGGGGCGCATGGCTCTTGGACGGCTGCATCCGGAAATTCTTGATGCGTTCGACCGTGACGAAATCAACTTCGAGGCGGCAACGGCCTATACCATCGAGCCGGACCCCGAGCGCCAGTTAGAGGTCTTCAACAGCCTCAAGGGAAGCTGGAATCGAAACAATGCCTATCACATCAAGGAGGCGTTAACCGGCAAGGGCGTCAAGGCGAACAGCAAGGTCGCTGCGTTCATCGGCGAAACCAACTATCTGACCGCCGGCGGCAAGGTTACGCATGATCTCTTCGAAGATCACAGCTACTGGACCAGCGCGGACGTAATCGAAAGGCTCAAGGGCGAGCGCGTCGCCGCCATCAAGAACGAACTGCTCGCTGACGGCTGGTCGTTCGTGACAACGGTCGAGGAGCTCGAGTGCAATTATTGGGAAATGCGCAGGCATGTCCCGGACGTGAGCGGCATGTCCGATGACGATGCCAAGAGGCTCGACGAAATCTCGGTCGCGATCGAATCGTTCAGTGGCATGGACGAGGACGAATTGACCGAGGAGGAACGTGAAGAATACGAACGTCTCAATGAGGAATACGAGGATCTCTCCGACAAACAGACCGGCACGTACTCCGCGGAACTGAAGGCGAAGCTCGGCGTGCTCATCCGCACGGATAACTCCTACGCGATCGAATACGGGATGTCCTACCCTGGCGCCAAATTCGGCAATCTCGACGACAACGGCAAGAAAGCTACCGATCCTCTCAAGCTCTCGGCTCCGGTTCTTTCCGAACTCGGCAAGGCCGCGACGGCCGCGCTCGCGGAAGCCGTAGAAGCGAAACCTGATCTGGCTCTTGCCTTCCTCGCCACCTCGATCGAGATCGGCAATGATGCGACGCTCGGCAAGGGGCGGCCGTCTCGCCTTCATGTGGAGCGCGTCGGATATGGCGGCTCTACTGGTGAGGCGCGGACCTTCTCGGCCGCCTTCGAGCATTATGCCGGCATGGAGGCTGATGAGCTCAAGCTTGCGTTGGCGAAGCTCGCCGCAGAGACGGTCGACCTCACGGAAGAATGGTTTCAGCATCGCTGGCTTGAAGACGCAAAGCGGTACGACGCTCGTCGCGCCGCCCTCGATGCCTTCGGAGCTTCCGTCATCGGTCATTTTGATCCGGACAGCTTTTTCGCCAGTTCGAAGAAGCCGATCATCGCCGCAGCCTACAAGGAAATCACCGGCGAGGAGCTGAAGGACGGCAAAAAGGCAGACATGGCCGCGCTCGCCGCCGATGCCGCGAGAAAGACGGGCTGGCTTCCCGAGGGGCTGAGGACGGCAGGCTATGGGCTGAAAAAGCCAGCCAAGTCGAAGAAGAAATGATCGGCGGCGCTCCGGCGCCGCCATCTTCCGAATCTGTTATAAGCGCGAGGACATCACCAATGATCGCACTTCCCGAGGTACCTGCCGTGGCCGACGCCGAGAATGAAACAAACGACTTCCGGGCATGGATGAAGTCGATGGGATTCAACGCCAAGCAAGTGACGGCCGCCGGCGAACTCGTCGGCATGTCCCCATCCCTCGCCGGTCATTCCAGCCGTGGCTTGCGTGACCTGACACAGACCGAGCGACTCGCAATGGCCGCGGCCACTGCCGGGCTGCCCGCGTGGTCTCCCGAAACAGCCTCGGAAATAGAGGCCGTCCGCACCGTGTATTCGGTGCTCAAGACAGAATTGGGGGCGTCTGGCGGTACATCAGGAACGGAAGCGCAGGCCATTCAGACGATCAACGCGCTTATCCGCTCCGAAGCCGCGCGCATTGCGGCCGAGCGTTCTAGGCCTCAGGGGATTGATGACGAGATATCGCGGGCGATCCGCGATCTTCTCCGGGCGGCGTCGCCTTATACCAACGGTCGTTGAAGTCTCTCGCCGTCATCATGCGAAAGCGCACAGACAGAAGGTCAAGAGCCTTGTGAATGCGAAGGATGACGGCGGCTTGCCTATTGCCTCTCACCTCTTCCCAAATCCACCTGTCGCGGTAAACCACGGCTTCCAGCAGCATGAAAAGCCCTGGACGGATTGCGGCCCGATCTTCCGAGCCTCCGCGAAGTTCCGCCAAGGAGCGGATGCAATCCATCTTGTATTCCCCTGGCAGTCTCCCGGGGATACCACCACCGCTCGCCCCTTCCAGATTCGCCGTTTTGAGGCCGGAGATCTCCGCCCCCTCATAGACACCGCGCAACCGTTGTCCCGCTGAAAACCGACGATAGGCGGCGCCGTGCTGATCGGTATCCCCTTGCAGCATCCCATTGCTGAACAGGTATTCAAGCGGCGCAGCATTGAGGATGACCGGCATGACATGCTTCTGCCCGATCGCCCGCAGCTTTGCCGGACGTCCATCTCGACCGATCCCACCGGATACAACATGCTCAATGGCGGGATCCATAGGCGCAAGATAGCGCTCAGGCCAGCCGTATGACTTCGCCATCGCCGCATAGAACTGGTTTCGACGTTCCTCGACATCAGCCTCTCGAGCGTAGAACGCCAGAAGTGGCAACATCCTCTTCTGGAGCGCCTCCCTGCCAAGCCTCGCCTCGCGAAGTCTATCCTTCAGCCCTTTCATCCCATGCGCCTCCGCATCGGTCCTTTGAGCACTGTTGGGCATAGCGGCTGGATGCGGAACTGGACGCGATCCAGAAGCCCGCCGTCGAGCGACAAGCCATCATCGAACCTAATCCCCTCAAGCTCCTTCAGCTTTTCCGCCCTCTCTATGTCGGTCATGAATGACCTGCCGGCGTACTCCGATCTGGTGATTATTCCGGCGACCTGCTTGCGTCGCAGCGACAGCACCTGCGCGATCGTGCGTTCCGAGTGGCCAATCAGCCACAGGACATAAACGACATATTTCGCCCGGTCGTCATGCCGTGTTCGAACAGCCTTCCTCAAAACGGCACCTCCACATCACCGCGCATGAACGCTTCAATTTCAGGATCATTGGTCGGGTTGAGCATTTCCGCCTGCCTGTGCGGATCTACTTCCTTGCGCGGGAATGTTCGCGGGAAGCCGCGGATTGGCTTTCCTGTCCACCACATGTACGGACGATCGACCTTGATTGCGCCTACCTTGACCAAGCCGTCCGTCATCCGATTGAAGGCCTTGCGGATGCGATCCTTTGCCTTTCCGGTGTCTTCCTCGTTGATCATTTTCGAGATGGCTACCTCGACGTAATCACTCCATGAGACGACCGATTTGCCGCGCGCTGCGCGTGGCAGTCCCGGTTCGTCGAGAACATAGACACCGTATTTGTCGATCGCCTCGAAGAACTCAACGAGGAAGCGGCGCTCCGTCGGATTGACGCTCACGCCGAGCTGCTCCTGTTCTTTCTTCAGTTTCTCCTTCTCCGACACAGACAGGACGACGCAGGAGGTGACATCGCGCTCGATCGCCGGATTGTAGCCGATGACGACCTGGGCCAGCGAGAAGTCCACCTTCACGCCGTCCTCGTCGTCCTTTTGCTTGGCGAGCGTGAGCGTGCGGACGTTGGTCGACTCGTCCTTGGTAACCAGCAGCACCTGGTCGACGTCAGCATAGAGCGAGGTATGGCCGCGCAGCTTCTTGCCGTCGGCATTGAGATGGTGAACGATCATCACATGCACGCCGCATTCGTTCGCAATCCGGTCGACGTGCTCCATGACGACGGAAACGTCCTTGCCGCTGTTCTCGTCGGCTCCAGCCGTCGCCTTGGAAAAGGTGTCGAAGACGACCATGCGCAGCGGCTGACTCATGACTAGCTTCCATGCATTGATTTCGTCGATCAGCTTCTGGGTATCTCCCTCACGGGAAAACAGGTCGACGCGAGACGGGAGAAGGACGAACGGGACATCCTCAGCTTCCGGCACCTTGAAGTGCGAGCGGTAGGCCTTGATGCGCTTCTTCAGGCCGCGGGCGCCCTCGCCCGCCTGGTAGATGACGCCGCCTTGTTGGACCGGTCGACCAAGGAACTCTTGGCCACGGGCAATGCACATGGCAAGGTGGGTGGCAAGGAAGGTCTTTCCCGATCCGGACGGGCCCGCCAGCATGGACCGATCGCCCACCGTGAGCATTCCGTGGACGAGGTATTCCATCTCCTGCCCTGGCAGGTCCAGATCGCCCCACGTCAAGGCACCGAATGACGACCTGGGTGGCTCCGGTGTCCATGCCGGCAGCGAGGCGATCAACTTCAGGAACTTCTCGGCCGTGCCGCCGCCCTGCTCTTTCCAGTCCGTGATGTCGCCCTTCTCCGGGCATTCCGGCCAGAACTTGGCGATGTCGAGGATCCGCACGCTGGCCGCCTTGCCGCGCGCCGAGGCAGCGCGCGCCTGAGCACGGTTTCGGCCGGTGTCGTCGTTGTCGCAGCAGATTACGAGGTCGATGCCGGCGAGTTCGTCATCGAAGGAGTCCTGCCAGTATTTTGCGCCGCCCGCGTTCGTGGTGCCGATGACGCCCCATCCAGTAGCAGTGTCCGCATCTTTCTCGCCCTCGGAAAGAACGACGGTGCCTCCGGAGCTGCGCAGCGCCATCACCTTGGCGCGCTGATAGAGAAAGCGGGGAGCGTCGTCGAGGTCTTCTACTTCTTCATACTTCCCGTCTTCCTTGGCTTTCCACCAGTTGGCAACTTCGCCCTTTCTGGTCTTGGTCCGACCGTAGCGGGCAGCCTGCAGGCCCCATACCCAGCCACCCTTGGGGTGCGGACGGCGCTGCATGAACCGCCGCGGCGCGGACTTCGGGAACTTCAGCACCTGATAGGCAAGCTTGCCGCGGTCGTCGAAGTATTCGTAGAAGGCGATCGGCTTCGGCTCCATGAAGTCGGGAAAGCCGCCGGGGATGTCGATCGACGGAGCCTGCTTCGCGACGGGGTTATCTCGGCTCTCCAGATAGCCGTTGTCGACCAGCCAGGCCACAGCCTCGCCCTTGTCGAAGCCCTTGAAGGCCTGCAGCAGCTTCAGGACGCCGCCGCCGATCTGGTCCTCGTGGTCGAAAAAGGTGTTCTTCTGGATGTCGACCGAGACGGACCCATACTTCCCCCATCGCAGCTCGGTGCGGGTGGACAGTTCCTTATTCGGGTCGCCGATGAACTCGCCCAGAACGTGGCGGGCAATCGGCTCGATCGGGACATTGAAGTCGTCACTCACTACCGGCCCCCGTTCCGCTTATACGTTGGACCTCGACGACTTTTCCCTTTCTGAACAGCTTCTCGGCACCGGCGATGCGCGCAGCCCGCAGGCTGCCGCCAGCGATTTCTCCGGAACTGACGAGATGGCCGTTGAAGTAGGCGAGCACGTGAGACAAGACAGCCCTTGTTGCCGCCAGCTCGTCCGGGAACAGCCGCGGTTCACCACCCTTGTCGAGGAGCGGCTTGGCACCACCATCCCTCGCAAGCCGCAACATTGCCCACCAGCCACCGCGCCGAGGTTCGGCGTATCCGTCGAATTCGTTCACGCAGAGTGCCTTTCCTGCTCATCCTGTCCAGAATCCGTCAGGCCAATCTTCTGCGCCAGCATGAGGAAGCCGGCGGCGAGCTTGCGTCCTGAGTGTTTGTCATCGCGGATCCTCGGATCGCCGGCGATGGCGAGGGACGCGAGGCTGACCAGATCCGGAATGGTGAATGTGCACTCGGCATCGACGGGTCGGTCAGGATAGGCCTCGGCGAGGTCTTTTCGGATTCTGGAAATGGCCCACATCGCCTCTCCAGCGCTTCCTTCGTGCTCGGTGACGATCCGAAACTCGCCTTCATTCCCACAGACGGGAAGACCGAACAGGCTCTGTCCACTTACCGGCTTAGCCATGTGCCACCCCGAATTTTCCCACCTCGTCACCCCACGTTTCCCATCCAGGACGGTCAGTTCTCGAAAAGAGCTCGACGCGTCGTGCATGAGGCATCATGCGCTCTGCGACGGCATAGGCCTCCTCCGGCTTGCGCGAGTGCTCGCGCGCCTCTCCGAAGAAGACAGATCTCACAGAACGGGATGTTTTAGGATTGCCGCGGGTGCCAATCAGCACCGGCTCGGAGGATGAGCGAAAGATATAGCCAGTTCCGAACGCGATCTTGCCGTGAACGGTCGTCTTGACCCACGTCCCGGCAGTCTTGAACGCGAAGCCCCAGCCTTTCAGGCAATCGATCTGCTGGTCGAGCATCGGGTTCGTTCCCCATAGCCACAAAAGCGTGTTCGGCGCTGCGAGCTCCGCAATGGGGAAAGCCTTGATCTCTTCGATGGGAAGACAGCGATAGTGCTTCTTGGCGTTCTTCCGCTCACCTTTCGAGGACCAATTAGAGAAGTCCCAAGGCGGATCGACCATCATGAAATCGTATGCATTCGGCTCCAGATCGCCAAACCGCCAGTTGATACCGAAATGCGACCAGAGCGTTGCCATGTCTCAGCGGCCCCGCGCGACAACGGTGTTACCGTTGCTCGCCTTGATGATGTGCTGGCCGAGACCATAGAGGCCGGTACCCAGGCAAAACGACATGAAGCAAATCAGGAAGATTGTCGGGATGTCTCGCATCATCGACGGATACCTCCGAAAAAGAAGCTGGCATCCGCCATATTCAGCTCATTCCACCGTCCAAGATGCCTATCGGTAGGCGACATCGGACCTGCTTCAGCTGTGCTGCTGTAAGCCGTGAGTTCCGCGAGCATGATCTCGCCGATTACCACTTCCTCGCCAATGGCAACGATAGATGCCTCGCGCTCCTCCAACCTCCGGGCGAGAACCTGCGCGACGATGTTGTCGCCGCCCCCCTTCCTCGTGACCTTGTTGATCATGAGCTTGTGGCGGCCGATCTGGCGCCTGATGTCGCTTATCATCATGGCGAGCTTGTCGAGTTTTGCGAGAAGCTCTTTCTTCATGAGCTCCGGGATGTTCGCATACTCCGGAGACGTCATACCGTTCACGACGCTGTCGATTACCGCGTCGCAGAGATTTTTCAGGAGCGCGAGCGCTTTCGCTCGCTTCTCATCCGTGGCCTTGATCTTCTTCCTGTCCCACAAGGATCGGCGGACCGGATCGAGAAGGAAATCATAGGCCTCCTGCAGGACGAGGAATGCCTCTACGCTTCCCCCGTTATCGGGGTGCATGACGCGAGCAATCCGCCGGTATGCCGACCGGATATCCTTTTCGGATACCGGAGGGACGAGCCCAAGGATTTCATACGGGTTCCAGTCCGCGTCGCCGCGTACCTGTCCGATCGTCGATTTTACGAGCGCGGTCATGCTTAGGCCCTTTTGCGTGAGGCTGCTTTCAGGAAGAGGTCATCGACGGGCTGCGCCAGTTTCGGCGCAAGATGAGCTTCCGCCCATGACCAGATGGCGAGAGCATCGGAACGGTCGTGAGAGATGTCGTCGTCGGCCGGAGATATCCAACCGAGCGCAAGGCATTTTCGGAATACGATCGGCTTTGCCTCCTCTCCCTTCAGACCACCCTTCCCGATGAAGTGCTTTCTGACCGTGGATGGAGTCGCGTATTCCCATTCATAGACACCGAGGCCGTAGGCCATCCCGCGGACCGCCGCGGGAAGGCCATACAAGATCTCGAATGCAGCAGATGACGTCTGGCCCTGCTTGGAAGACGGCGCGATCGGCAGCTCGCAGATGATATTGGTCGGTCGGTATTCCTCGATCGCCCAGGAAATGAACCGCATCGCATTCCAGAACTTTGCGCCGTTCGATATCGGCCCACCCTTCGGAGCCTTCCCGTCGCGCGTAAAATAGCGCGAACCTGAGATCGGCTTCTCGCCGGCAGGTCCGAAGGCGAAGCCGAAGCGCGACGCAAGATCGAGCGAGAGGATACGAGGCACGTCGGACATTGGCTGCTCTCAAGGATGGAAGGTGGCCGCTGCTCTCCCGGCCTGGTCACGCACGTCACGACGCCGCGTCATCGGATGGTTCCAACCCGTTTGCGTGGTCGGCGGAAACCAACAAGCCGTCACTCCACCTCGTAGGAGGCCCGATCACATCCAGGATGATGACCAGACCACGATCCTCCGCAATTGCGCGT
The DNA here is from genome assembly GCA_035299345.1 of Rhizobium sp. GTDB lineage: Bacteria > Pseudomonadota > Alphaproteobacteria > Rhizobiales > Rhizobiaceae > Allorhizobium. The sequence continues at coordinate 949 of DATGWU010000122.1, read as the reverse complement.
AGCGGCGATCGTCGGCGTCAGGAGAAACGCCGTCCTGTCTCGATCAGGCGCTCCCGGCCGGAGCTGCCTTTTCCCATTCCCCCTGCTCACCGGGAGAAAGATCATTCTTCACCGCGTCGACGATCGCCGATGTCCGCTGGTCCGCATCCGACTCCGCTGCCTCGCGCTCTACCGCGGCGGCGCCGAGAGGAAGATCGGCGTAATCGCCGAGGGCTTCACGGATGTCCTTGAAGATCTGCTGCTGATCATCTTCGAGATCTTCCATCAGCGCCTGGGCCTTGCGCTCCAGCTCGCGCGCCTTGGCGACCGCCTTGACGACGTTTTTCGGCAGGCCCTGCCCCTTTGCATCGTCGAGAAGATCCTTCTGCTGTTCACGGATGCGCCGGCAGCGCTCCATGTAAGCCATCTTCTCGCGAAGGACTTCCTTCTCCAGTTCCTCGAACTTGTCGATGAACGACGCCATCTCGTCCGCATTCGCGCGGTTTCTGCCCTCAAGAATTCTCGCCATGGGAAACCTCCTTCGGCCGAGCAAAACGGGTGTGGGTTGTGCAGTAGATGTTCGTCGCAGGAGCGGTTTCACAACCGCAGAACAGGGGCTCGTGCCCATCGATGCCGTTAACCGGCCAGCGACATTTCCCGAGGCGCGGAAAATTCTTGACGAGAATTGGCTCGACACCTTCGAGCGGATCGAATGGCCTCGACCTATCCCCCATCAATGTCGACCAAGACACCACGTCCTGTTCCGTAGAACGAAAAGCGACAGGGATTTCGATCGTTACCGGCGTATGCACCACATCCGCTTCGACTGCTTTTGATATGGTGTCCAACGTTTTCGTCTTCGCGACCGAAACGCGCTTCGGCGCCGATGCGACAGTGCGCGGCTTCCGGACGCCACCACGCTTCAACTTGATGCCGTTGCGCGTGACATATCCTATGACCGCGTTGCGGC
>DATGWU010000121.1:0-1618 GCA_035299345.1 Rhizobium sp. | reverse complement strand
GATCAAGATCGGTGACGTGGTGACGGCGCGGATCGGCCCGGAGGACTGAGGTCTGAGGAATTGAACCTCACCCCTTCTCGCTCACCCCTTCCTACTTCCTGCCGAGCTCCACCATGCCCCTGCCCACGCCGATCCGCTTCGACGACACGGCGATGGTGCGGCTGTTGCAGGCCCACTTGAAAGAGAAGGCGGCCGCGCTCGCGGGGTTGATCATGCTCCACGAGGAGGATCCGGCGGACGGCGAGCTCGAGGCGGACATGGGGGGCGTGGCGCCGGAGGAGATGCTGCGGATCAAGTCGCTCGATGTCGAGCCTTTGGAGCGGCAGATCCCGCTGGTCGAGGGCCAGACGTGCGAGGAACCCGACCGCGTGGAAGGGGAGATCGTGCTGGAGCTGGTGGGGGACACCTACCGGCTGGACGGCGCGAACGGCGATTCGACGCTGAACCTTGTGAGCAAGGCGATGCAGATCGTGGCGGCGATCGACCAGGCGGTGATCGGCAACACCGACACGCGGGTGGAGTTCGGCCGCGCCAAGCGGAAGTACGGGATGACGCCCACCGACGACGCACGGCTGCGGGTGGTCGAGATCTCCGCGGAGTTCGTGGGCATTCGCAACATCGGGACGGGGCTGGAGTAGTTGGGAAGAGACGGAGAGACGCAGAGACAAAGAGACGAAGTGGCGGCATCAGACGCCAAGCGTTCTCCAACGGAGTCAACAGCATGTCGGTCGCAAACATCAACGGCAATCCGGCTCGATTTCAGAACTCCCGCCTGCTCTTTGACGAGGGCTCCGGGGCGTACAGCAACGTCCTGGGCGCGTACGTCGACGGCACGATCAGCATCAAGACCGGCGGGCGCGAGGTGATCGCGTACAAGGATCGCGGGGTGATCCAGGCGCCTCTGGAGGGCGACGACATGCCCGCCGAGGTCGAGATCGAGGTGCTGTACACGAATCAAGCCGACGCCACCTCGTTCATCGCCAAGCTGCTCGCCGCCGGCACCAACGGCCTGGCCAAGGCCCACGCGATCGAGCTGGAGATCCCCGACGCGCGCGGCTCAACCAACGGGCACCGCCACATCTTCAGCGCCGCGGTGATCGATAAGGACTCGATCCAGATCACCGGCGGCCAGAAGATGGACAAGCTCAAGTTCAAGTTCACGAACCACGCCCTCTACACCGGCCCGGTGCGGTACACCAGCCCGAGGAGCTGATCAGGGAAGAGGGGCAGTGGGGGAGTGGGGCAGTGGAGCAGGTGGAAGATCTGCGGTCTGAGGAATCGAACCTCACCCCTCAGACCTCACACCTTCCCACTTCTTTCGGAGCTATTTCATGCCCACTCTTCCTCCGGTGGCCGAGGAGTTCTACGACCCGAAGGAAGGCTGGGGCAAGCCGCCGACGTGGCGCAAGGGCCAGGGGTGGACGGCCGAGCGGGCCTTTCGGGTCTACTCGACGGCGCCCGAGCTGGTGATGCTCGCGGGGAACCTGCCCGGGCCGGGATCGGCCTACTCACCCGACTGGCTCGCGCTCACGGTGGCGGGCATCGAGACGCAGTACCAGGGAGGCGGCAACTACTTCCTGAAGGTGATGTACGAGCAGGAGCAGTTCGTGGCGGGGGG
>DATGWU010000120.1:0-10490 GCA_035299345.1 Rhizobium sp. | reverse complement strand
GCTCGGCACCGGCAGCACGAACGCGCCGTGGCACTTCAAGAGCGCCGACGACAAGCTTCAGGGCTTCGACGTCGACATGGGCCGTATCGTCGCCAAGGCCCTGTTCGGCGATCCCGACAAGATCGAGTACGTCAACCAGTCCTCCGACGCGCGCATCCCCAACATCACGACCGACAAGGTCGACCTGACCTGCCAGTTCATGACCGTCACCGGCGAGCGCGCCCAGCAGATCGCTTTTACCATTCCGTACTACCGCGAAGGCGTCGGCCTTATGCTGAAGGCGGACGGCAAATATGCCGACTACGCCGCCCTGAAGGCCGCCGGTTCCTCGGTTACCATCTCGGTGCTGCAGAACGTCTATGCCGAAGACATGGTGCATGCCGCGCTTCCGGAGGCGAATGTCGACCAGTATGAATCCGTCGACCTCATCTATCAGGCGCTCGAATCCGGCCGTGCCGATGCCGCAGCGACCGACCAGTCGTCGCTTGCCTGGTACATGACGCAGAATGCCGGGCGCTATAAGGACGCCGGCTACGGCTGGAACCCGCAGACCTATGCCTGCGGCGTCAAGCGCGGTGACCAGGATTGGCTGAACTTCGTCAACACCGCACTGCATGAGGCGATGACCGGTGTCGAATTCGACTTCTACGCCAAGTCCTACAAGACCTGGTTCGGCAAGGATCTGGCGCCGCCGCAGATCGGCTTCCCGGTCGAGTTCAAGTAAGACACGAGCGCTGTCATCGGGACGAAGGGCCGATGCCCTTCGTCCTTTGTTTCCTTTCTATGGCAGGACCCCGCCATGGGTTATACGCTCAATTTCGCCGCCGTCTGGCGCAGCTTCGACCAGCTTCTCGAAGGGTTGCTTCTCAGCCTCGGCCTGGCATTCGTTTCCATTCTGATCGGCGCGCTGATCGGCCTGATGATCGCATTCGCGCTGGTGTCCAGAAACGCGTGGCTGAAGACGCCGGCCGCGACCTACGTGACGATCATCCGCAACCTGCCGATCCTGGTGCTCGTGCTCTTTGCCTATTTCGCGCTGCCGCAGATGGGTGTGCGGCTCGGCAAGATCGAGAGCTTCGTCGCGGTCCTCTCCATCTATTCCGGCGCCTATCTCGCCGAGGTCTTCCGCGCCGGCCTTCTGTCGATCCCCAGGGGTCTGACCGAAGCCGGTCTCGCCATCGGCCTCACGCCGATGCAGATCCGCACCTCGATCATCACACCGCTCATGTTCCGCAACGTGCTGCCCTCGCTGTCCTCGACCATGATCTCGCTATTCAAGGATACGTCGCTCGCCGCGGCGATCGCCGTGCCGGAACTCACCTTCGAGGCACGCAAGATCAACGTCGAAACCTTCCGGGTGATCGAAACCTGGATCGTCACCTCGGGCCTCTACGTCGTCACCTGTACCCTGCTTGCCGCCCTCATGCGCGTCGCCGAGCGGCGGCTGGCCGTTCCAAGATAGGTCGAAGTCATGATGGATTTCTCAGCCTTCCTCGATCAGCTCTGGCTCGCGCGCTACGTGATCCTGAAGGGTCTCGGCGTCACAGTCTCGATCTCGCTCATGTCGATCATCGTCGGCTCGCTGCTCGGCGTACTCGTCGGCCTGTCACTGGTCTACGGCAACCGTGTGCTCCGCCTCATGGTACGCGCCTATACCGACGTCATTCGCGGAACGCCGGTGCTCGTGCTGGTCCTGGCGAGCTATTACGTGCTCTCTACCATCGGCATCGAGCTCGGGCCCTTCCAGGCCGGCGTCCTGGCGCTCGCGATCTTCTGCTCGTCGCATGTCGGCGAGATCGTCCGCGGCGGACTTCAAGCCATTCCCAAGGGACAGACAGAAGCCGCAAAGGCAATTGGCCTGACCTTCGGCCAGACGTTTGCCTATGTGCTCTGGCCACAGGCCCTTCGGCAATTCCTGCCTGCCTGGGTCAACACCGCCGCCGAGATGGTCAAGGCCTCGACGCTCCTCTCGGTAATCGGTGTGGCGGAACTCCTGCTCCGCACCCAGGAAATCATCTCCCGAAATTTCATGAGCCTGCAGTTCTATTTCTTCGCAGGGCTTCTCTACTTCGTCATCAATTACGGCATCGAGCGCTTCGGCAAATACGTCGAGCGCAAGACGGCCGTCCCGTCCTGAGGTCGCACATCATGAGCAAGATACTTCTCGAAATCGAGGGTCTGCGCAAACAATACGGGACACTGGAAGTGCTGAAGGGCGTGGACTGCACCATGCGCGAAGGCGAGGTGATCTCGATCATCGGCTCATCCGGGTCCGGCAAGACGACGATGCTTCGCTGCATCAACATGCTGGAGGATTTCCAGGGCGGACATATCCGCCTTGCCGGTGAAGAGATCGGCTACGATCACGTCGGCGGCATCCGCAAGCGCAAGAGCGAAAAGGAAATCGCAAGGCAACGGGCGATGACCGGCATGGCCTTCCAGCAGTTCAATCTCTTTCCGCACATGACCGCCCTGCAAAACATCATGCTCGGGCTCGTCAAGGTCAAGAAGATGAGCCGCGACGAAGCGCGCGCTATCGCCGGGAAATGGCTGGACCGTGTCGGGCTGGCGACCCGCGGCGATCACTATCCCGGCCAGCTGTCCGGCGGCCAGCAGCAGCGCGTCGCCATCGCCCGCGCCATCGCCATGGCGCCGCAACTGATGCTGTTCGACGAGGTGACATCGGCGCTCGATCCGGAACTCGTTGGCGAAGTGCTGCAGGTGATCAAGGGTCTGGCCGCCGACGGCATGAGCATGCTGCTCGTCACCCACGAGATGCGCTTCGCCTACGAGGTGTCCACTCGCGTGATCTTCATGAACCAGGGCGTCATCTGCGAGGAAGGCGACCCGAAGGAAATGTTCGTCAAGCCGAAGACCGAACGCCTTGCCGAATTCCTGAAGACATCCAGTTTCAACTGAAAGAAGAAGAGAGATTTCTATGACGATCAAACGTTACGGTGCAGGCGAAACCGGAGCAGGCGGTCAGCCACTTCCCTTTGCCCGCGCCGTCGAAGCGAACGGATGGCTCTACGTCTCAGGCCAGGTACCGATGGAAAAGGGCGAGATCGTCCCCGGCGGCATCGTGGCGGAGACCCGCAAGGCGATCGAGAACCTCATTGCCATCCTGCACGAAGCTGGTTACGGCGTCGAAGACGTGGTTCGCGTCGGCGTCTGGCTCGACGACCCGCGCGACTTCTGGAGTTTCAACGGCGTCTATGCCGAGTACTTCGGTGAGCATCCGCCGGCACGCGCTTGTGTTCAGTCGCGTATGATGGTCGATTGCAAGGTAGAGGTCGATTGCGTGGCTTACCGCGCCGATCGCGCCTGACAACGATTGGAGAAGAGCATGGCCGAGGCCGCAGGCGATTTGGTGTCGCGACGCACCCGGGGACTGGATCGCGCCTTCGAGATACTGGAGTTCCTTCGCGTGAAGCGGCAGCCCATGCGGCCGAACGAGATCGCATCCGAAATCGGCGCGCCCCGTTCGTCAGTCTACGAACTCGTCAATCTCCTCCTGAGCCACGGGATGCTCGATTATCAGGGAGGTGACGGCCGCGTCTATCTCGGCCGTCGCCTCTACTTCCTCGGCACCGCCTATGCCGAGCAATTCGACCTGATGCGCGAATGCGACCGCATGCTGGTCAGGCTCGCGGAGGAGACCCGCGAGACGGCACAGATGTGCCTGCTGGAAGGCAGGAAGTATACCGTCGCCATGATGCGCGAGGGTATCCGGCCTTTCCGGATTTCGTCCAATGTCGGCGAACTGGTGTCGATCCCCTGGACTGCTTCCGGCCGCCTGCTGGTCTCGCACCTGAGCGACCAGGAGATCATTGACTTCATCCCGCCGGAGGATTTCGTCCTTCCCGACGGACGCCAGATGCAGCCGTCCGAGTTCATCGCCCAGGTGCGGCAGGCGAGCCGCGACGGCTACTTCACCTTCAACAGCGAAGTCGAGAATTTCACCCATTGCTTTGCCGTGCCGATCTATCAGGCCGACGGCACCTGCATCGCCACGCTCTGCCTCGTCACGCCGCGCGAAGACGGGCTGCGCAATCGGAACGCCTATCTCGAGAGCCTGCTGCAGGCGGCAAGCGAAATTTCCGAAAAACTGGGTTTCCATCCGCAGAGCAGGGCAGCCGCCGCACGCTGATGCGTTCCCTCAATGCTTGCGGGAACATTTCCGGTCGAGGCTCTAGCGCCGCTTCGCCAGCATCGACCGTGACAGGACAACAACGAGACCGATGAGGATTGTCGCCGCAATGAAGAGGAAGGCGGCTGCGGCAATCGCCGGGCTGATATTCTCGCGGATCGACGAGAACATCTGTCGCGCCAGCGTTCGCTGGTTCGGGCCAGCGACGAAGAGCGTCAGCACCACCTCGTCGAGCGAGGTCGCGAAGGCCAGCACGGCGCCCGACAGCACACCCGGCATCGCAAGCGGCAGGGTGATGCGGCGAAAGACCGTCGTCGGCGAAGCGCCGAGGCTCTGGGCGGCACGCTCCACCCGCTCGTCGATGCCGGCAAGCGCCCCAGTAACGCTCACCACCACGAAGGGCACGGCAACGACGGTGTGGGCGATGGTGACCCCGAGATAGCTGTTGGTGAGGCCAAATCCCGACAGGAGCACCTGCAGGCCGACACCAAGGACGACGGCCGGCACGACCATGGGCAAAAGGAAGAGCGTGCGCATCGAGCCACGGAAGAAGAGCAGCCGGTTGCGCAGGCCGAGCGATGCGGCCGTGCCGAGCGCGGTCGCGAGCAGCGTGGTGCCTGTGCCGATGATCAGGCTGTTGACGATCGCCCGTCGCCAGGCGTCGGCGAAGAACAATTCCTCGAACCAGCGCAGCGACCAGGAGGGGATCGGATAGGTGAGGATGACGCTCGACGTGAAGGCAAGCGGCAGGATGGCGATCAGCGGCGCGACGAGGAAGAGAACCGTCAGCGTGGCGAAGGTGGCCTTGGCGATTTTCGTGGGCATCGTCAACTCCTCCCCGGCTCGTCGCTGGAGAGCCGAGCGTAGACGCTGTAGAGCAGCAGCGTCGCGACGAGCAGCACGACGCCGAGCGCGCCGGCCATGCCCCAGTTCGCCGAGCCGGTGGCATAGAAGGCGATGATGGACGAGATCATCTGGTCGCCCGGTCCGCCGATCAGCGCCGGCGTGATGTAGTAGCCGATGGCCGAGATGAACACGAGCAACCCGCCCGAGGCGACGCCGCGCAGACTGAGCGGCAGCAGCACGCGCACAAAGGCACGCAGCGGAGGGGCCCCGAGGGAGGCGGCGGCCGGCATCAGGTTCTTCGGGATGGTGATCAGCACGGAATAGATCGGCAGCACCATGAAAGGCAGAAGCACATGGGTCATGGCGATGATGACGCCGGTGCGGTTGAAGATCAGCGCGAGCGGTGCATCGACGATGCCGAGCATCAACAGGAGATCATTGATCAGCCCCTTTTCCTGCAACAGGATGAACCAGGCCGCAGTGCGCACCAGAAGCGAGGTCCAGAGCGGCAGCAGCACGGCAGCAAGCATCAGATCGCGCTTCCAGCCGGAAAGCGAGGCGGCGATGATGGCGTAGGGATAACCGATGCAGGCACAGGCGAAGGTGACGAGCGCGGCGATCCAGAAGGTGCGCGCAAGGATTACGCTGTTGACCGACTGGTCCGGCGGCAGATGCTCGATCTCGCCGGCGGCATTGCGCCCGAAATCCACGGCGGCGAGAAGGTTGCGGTCGGTATAGGGCGAGAGCGCATCAGCGATCGCCAGCCAGAATTCCGGCTTTTCCCAGCGCTTGTCGATGGAAACGAGGTCGCTGGGCGGGTTTGCGCTATCCTCCAGCGCACTCGTTGTCTTGCCCATGAGCGTGCGGAAACCGGGGCGGGCGCTGTTGAGGCGGCGCACCATGTCACCGAGCGCCTGGTCGTCATCGACCGCCTTCAGGTCCTCCATCATGGCGATCTGCATCGGCATGGTCGGGGGCGACTTGCGGTCCCAGTCGGCGAGAACCTCCGCACTGCGTGGCAAAAGCCGCAGCACGGCGGGATCGGACACGGCCTGCGACATCATGCTGAAAAGCGGCCAGACAAAGAAGCCGATGAGGAAGAGCATGAGCGGCGCCAGCAGAAGAAGCGATCGCCCGGTGCGGGAGGGAACCGCGCTCATCGCATGATGACCCGACAGTCGCCGGCCGAAAAGGCCGCAAAGACCCTTGTGCCCGGCGGAAACTCGCGCGACCTCCGGCCGAGCTTGGCGATCAATGGATGGCTGACGTTCTGCAGCTGCACGCGCAGGTGGTCACCCTGGTAGACGGAGTCGGTGACCTCCGTTTCCAGCACATTGCGCGCCTCGCCCGGCGTCTCGCTGAGATCGACCCGCTCCGGACGGATGGACAGGAGGACGGGTTGGCCGGAAGCAACGCTGCCGGAGATGGCCGACACGATCTTCGCGCCCGAGGCAAGCCGCACGGTCGCCTCCGCGCCGTGGATGGCTTCCACCACACCTTCGAAGAGGTTGGTTTCCCCGATGAACTCGGCAACAAAGCGCGTCGCCGGCTCGTCATAGACCTCGCGGGGCGTGCCGATCTGCTCGATCTTGCCCCGGTTGAAGACGGCGACGCGGTCCGACATGGTGAGAGCTTCGGACTGGTCGTGCGTGACGAAGACGATCGTGAGGCCGAGACGGCGATGCAGGTCGCGGATATCGAGTTGCATCTGCTCGCGCAGTTGCTTGTCGAGCGCGCCGAGCGGCTCGTCCATCAGCACGACACGGGGCTCGAAAACCAGGGCGCGGGCAAGTGCCACGCGCTGCTGCTGACCGCCGGAGAGCTGTATCGGGCGCCGGTCGGACAGGGCCGACATCTGAACCATATCGAGCGCGCGGCTGACGCGCTCGCCGATCTCCGCCTTGCCGACGCCGCGCATCTGTAGCGGAAAGGCGATATTGTCGCCGACGGACATGTGGGGAAAGAGAGCGTAGCTCTGGAAGACGACGCCCATGTCCCGCTTGTGGGTGGGCACCGCATTGATCGCCGTTCCATCGAGCAGGATATTACCGGACGTCGGTTGCTCGAAGCCGGCGAGCATCATCAGAAGCGTCGTCTTTCCGGAGCCGGACGGGCCGAGGAGGCTGACGAATTCGCCCTTCCCGATGGTGAGATCGAGGTTTTCGACCACGCAGAGCGGGCCGTAGAATTTCGTGATACGGTCAAATCGAATGAACTCGGCCACGGAAGACTCCATCGCTAGAGGCGAAGGGGCGCCTTGCAGGACGCACCCGGCCATGCGGGAAGAGCGCCCGACGGGGCGCCCTTCACCACGGATGTCCTTACTGGGCGAGCCAGGCGTTGAAGCGCTGCGTCAGCGTTTCGGCATTGTCGATCCAGAAATCGACGTTGAGCGGAATGGCGTCTGTCATATTTGCCGGATCGGTCGGCAGATCCTTGGCGAACTCCGCCGGCACCTTGGTGGCCGCTTCCTTGTTCGGCAGACCGTAAGCCACGAACTCCGGCAGCTTCGCCTGGTTTTCCGGCAGGCTCGCAAAGGCGATGAAGTCCTGAGCGACATCCTTGTTCTCGGCGTCCTTCAGCACGACCCAGCTGTCGACGGCATAGATGCTGCCCGGGAAGACGACCTTGAAGTTCTTGCCCTCCGAACGGTTGATGCCGGTGATGCGGCCGTTATAGGCCGAGGTCATGACGACTTCGCCCGAAGCGAGGAACTGCAGCGGCTGGGCGCCGGACTCCCACCAGATGATGTTCGGCTTCAATTCGTCGAGCTTCTTGAAGGCGCGTGCGACCCCCTCTTCCGTGCCCAGCACGTCATAGAGCTCGTCCTTGGAGACGCCATCGGCGAGCAGCGCGAATTCCAGCGTGTATTTCGGGCCCTTGCGCAGCGAGCGCTTGCCGGGGAACTTCTCGACGTTCCAGAAATCCGCCCAGGAGGTCGGGCCTTCGGCCAGCTTGCCCCCGTCATAGGCGATCGCCGTCGACCAGACGATCGCGCCGACGCCACAGTCATTGACGGCGCTGTCGAGGAACTTGTCCTTGCCGCCCATCTTGTCCCAGTCGATCTTCTCATAGAGGCCGTCGGCACAGCCGAGCGCCAGCTCCTCGGCTTCCACCTGCACGGCATCCCAGTTCGGGGCACCCGCCTTGACCTTCGACTGGATGACGCCGATGCCGCCGTCCCAGGCCTCATCGAGCACCGGCTTGCCGAGCTTTTCCGAGAACGGCTTGAAGTAAATGTTGCGCTGCGCGTCCTGGTAGTTGCCGCCCCAGGAGACAACGGTGAGGTCACGCGCGAGAACCGGCGCAGCTAAGCTCGCCGACAAAACGACGGCCGCCGCCGCCAGGACACCCGATTTCAAGATGGTCTTCATGACATTCCCCTTTTCTTCGTTGTAACGAGCCGTTGCCGGCTCCGTGTCGTATCCACGCCGACCGCCAACCCGATGCTTTGCACCTTCGGCTGCGGCCTCTCCGGTCGTCGCGCCCTTTCCCCTGAACGTTTCGGCCGATTGATGCATTCCGGTCATCGCCGGTCAACGGGTAACTTGCCCCGCTTGACCGTTGTCAAACGTGCTGCCCTCCGTTGATGTGGATCTCTGCTCCATTGATGTAGGAGGAGGACTCGGTGCAGAGGAAATAGATGGTTTCCGCGACTTCGCGCGGTTCGCCCAGCCGTCCCATCGGCACTTCCGCCGCCACCAGTGCATCGGTCCCCGGCGAGAGGATCGAGGTTTCGATTTCGCCCGGCGCAATCGCATTGGCGCGCACACCGCGACGGCCGAATTCATGCGCCATCTCGCGCGTGAGCGCCGCAAGCGCCGCCTTCGACGCCGCATAAGCAACGCCCGCAAATGGATGCACGCGCGAGCCGGCAATCGAGGTCACGTTAACGATCGAGCCCCTCGCCACCTCCAGTTCCGGCATCAGCGTACGCGCGAGCAGCGCCGTCGATACGAGATTGACGTTGAGCACCTGCGTCCAGACGTCCGCATCCGTGGCCATGACGCCGAGCCGGCTCTTGCCCGGCCCTTTCGGAGAGATGCCTGCATTGTTGACGAGCGCGTGCAGCTTGCCATTCGGCAGCCGTTCACGCACGGTCGCAGCGAGACGATCGATCTGCGAGAGATCGGCAAGATCGGCCTGGATGTGGCTTTCGCGGGCAGACGGCCAGGCACATTCCTCGGAGAACGGCTGGCGTGAAACGGTGAGCATGCGCCAGCCTCTCGACTGGAAGAGCTTCACCGTTGCATGACCGATGCCGCGGCTCGCCCCTGTCAGCAACATATAGCGGCATTCTTCGGTCATACAGAACTCCCCCTTGATGCTTGATACATCCTAATAGGCGGTCGACGAATTGCAAGTCTCTCTTTTCACCACTCGTCAGGCGCGCCGGGCCTCCGGGCCTGCATCCCGTTCGATGCACTCGAGAATCGGCTTTCCACCCAGAAGAATATCGTCGACGATGGCCATTGAGGCCGCCGCCGGATCATGACGTTTGAGCGCCTCGACGACCGGATAGTGATGGTCGATCATCGCGCGGCCGCCGGCGAGATAGGCGCCGGAAATGTGCGGCCCCATCTGCAGCCACAATCGGCGCAAAATGCTGGTGAGCACCGGAAGCCCTGCGATCTGCGGCAGCATGAAGTGAAAGGCCTGATTGAGCTGGGTGCCCTTCAGGCGGTCGCCGGCGGCGATTGCCGCCTCGTTTTCCCGCAAGATCTGCTCCAGCGCCTGGATATCCGCGGTTGTCGCCAGCTGTGCGGCCGTCTCCGCCGCCAGTCCCTCGAGACGCACGCGGATGGCACGAATCTCGCGGTAGCGCTCTTCGCTGAGCCCAGCGATGCGGATGTCACGCGGTGAGCGAAAGGTGACCGCCTCGTCATTGGCAAGGCGCAGGATAGCGTCGCGGATCGGCGTGACACTGGTGCCGAACTGTTCGGCGAGATCGCGGATTTTCAAGCGATCTCCCGGCTGGAACCGCCCCTGCATCAACGCATCGCAAAGGGCGCCGTACACGACGCTGTTGAGGTTCGCATATTCCAATGTCGAAAACTCGGCCATCGAATTTATCCGGCAAATAAAAGTAACAAGATACTTGATGCATCTTTTTTTGCATGTTTCAAGTATGCACGAGCGGCATTGTGGCGATCTACGGGGAACGCCCCGCCGGCCGGCACGCGTCCGCCGTCGCAGAACCGTCCAGGGACGGGGAAAGCCGTATGCAATGGGAGCAAGTATGACCGATCCATCGGCCTCCAGAAAGACCGATTCGATGTCGGCGACATGGCAACCGACCTCACTCGACGATGCGCAGCAGGCCGTTGCGGCCGTCTATGGCCTTGGCGGTGCGGTCAAGCGTCTGTCCAGCGAGCGCGACGAGACCTTTCTCTTCACCCGCACGGGCGGCACACCCTTCATCCTGAAGATCGCCAATCCTGCCGAAGATCCCGCCGCCCTCGTTTTCCAGGACGGCGCGCTGCTGCATCTCCAA
>DATGWU010000119.1:0-2945 GCA_035299345.1 Rhizobium sp. | reverse complement strand
CGGCCCGTGGGCCGAGAGATTGTAGGCGGTGGATCCCGCAGGCGTCGCGACCATGAGCCCGTCGCAGATGAGTTCGTCGAGTCGCACCTTGCCGTCGATGATGACGCGGAGCTTCGCTGCCTGGTAGGACTGGCGAAACAGCGAGACCTCGTTGATCGCCAGCGCCACCGAGGCGGTTCCGTCGGCGCTCTCGGTCGTCATCTTCAGGGGATGGCAGTCGTTCTCGACGGCGGCCTCAATGCGCTCGCGCAGCGTCTCCATGTGGAAATCGTTCATCAGGAAGCCGACCGAACCGCGGTTCATCCCATAGACGAGCTTGCCCGTGTTCATCGTGTCGTGCAGCGTCTGGAGCATGAAGCCGTCACCGCCGAGCGCGACGATCACGTCGGCCTCTTCCGGCGCGACATTGCCGTAGACGCGAATCAGCTCCTGCCGGGCGGCCTGCGCTTCCGGCGCGCTGGAAGCTATGAAGGAAAGCGACTGGAAGGAACGAGACATCGGGGGCCCTCGGTGACGGGCTCTGTGGTACATGAAAAGGGTCGAGAGCGACAAGGTGTTTCGCTGCCCCGTTTGCCGGCCATAACAGTCGGACGGGGCCGGGCAAGTGTCTGCCACGGTGCAGAAATTGCTTTACAGCCGGCCAAAATCTGCTTATCCGACGGGCTCATGATGCCCTTGTAGCTCAGTTGGTAGAGCACCTGATTTGTAATCAGGGGGTCGCGGGTTCGAATCCTGCCGGGGGCACCATCTTTTCCTTGGGTCCATTCTCGACGGACCGCTTCTGCTCTCCGCTCTTCTTGACGTTTGTCGTGTCCTGGCTCGCTTCCTTGCGCTATGATCGCCAGAGTTGCAGGAGGCTCTCATGATCAGACGATTGCGAGTGATTGCGGGATTGGTCGCATTTGCCGCGCCGGTTATGCCGGCCATGGCCGAGGATGTGCCGACCGCCGTCTACAAGTGCGAGGGCGGCAGCACGTTCACCGTGCGCTTCGAGAACGATACGGCCTATGTGAGCTTCCCCGACGGCAAGACCTACGATCTTCCCGCGGCGATCTCGGGCGACGGCTTCCGCTATGAGGCGGATGGCGTCGAACTGCGGGGCAGGGGCGAGGACGCGACCCTGACGGTGCCGGGAGCCGCACCGCTCGTCTGCCGGGCGGAAGACACCGACTAGGACGCAGTCTTCGCGAGGAACTGCCGCGAGGCATAGAGCGCGATCGCCGCGGCGTTCGAGACGTTGAGCGACTTTATCGCTCCCGGCATGTCGAGCCGGGCGAGCGCATTGACGGTCTCGCGCGTCTTCTGGCGCAGACCCTTGCCTTCCGAACCGAGCACAAGCGCGATCTTCTCGCCGCGGAACGTGCCTTCGAGTGGGGCCGGTCCCTCCGAATCGAGGCCGATCGAATAGAAGCCCAGCCGGTGCAATTCGCCGAGCGCATCCGCCAGGTTGGTGATCTGGATATAGGGGATGAGTTCGAGGGCGCCCGAGGCCGATTTGGCCAGCACGCCCGATTCGGTCGGGCTGTGACGCTGGGTGGTGATTACCGCGCCGGCATTGAACGCGACGGCCGAGCGCATGATCGCGCCGACATTGTGGGGGTCCGTCACCTGGTCGAGCACGAGCAGGAGCGGACTTTCCTTCAGGGCTTCCAGACGCCGGACGGGCAGGGGGCGCGTCTCGATCATGACCCCCTGATGGATGGCATCCGGGCCGAGCACCCGGTCGATCTCCTGCGGGGAGACGATTTCCACAGGAAAGGACAGTGTCTCCGGCGGGCCGATCTCGAGCCGGGCGAGGGCGTTCTGGGTCACCGAGAGCTTTATGATTCGGCGCTCCGGGTTGTCGATCGCCGCACGTACCGTGTGCAGGCCATAGAGATAGACCTGCTCGGGAGCGAGCTGCGGCGGTGTCCAGCCTTCGGCCGATTTCTTCCGCTTCTGCGGTGCCGGGGTGGGGATTTCGCCCCTCTCGCGCTTGGCGTCGCGCACCTGGCGGCGCAGGGTGGCATAGTGGGTGTCGCGGGCGGATCTGTCTTTGGAAGTGTCTTTGGCCATGCGGCTTTATAGCGGCGAAGTCTTGCGGCGGATAGAGGCGCCCGGGCGCGATGGCGTTTTTGCGAGGCGCGGAAAAATTTCGGAAAAATTCGCCGGACATCGTGTTGACATCGACCGATAGGGCGGTCATATACCCGCCGCAGATCACGGGGCGTCGCTCCCGAGGATCTGGAGAAAGCTTGGTCGCTTGATCCGGTCGGAGACTGGAGGGATGCCCGAGTGGTTAAAGGGGACGGACTGTAAATCCGTTGGCTCAGCCTACGTTGGTTCAAATCCAACTCCCTCCACCATTCCGACATCGGATCGAACACCGCGGGTATAGCTCAATGGTAGAGCAGCAGCCTTCCAAGCTGAATACGCGGGTTCGATTCCCGCTACCCGCTCCAATCGCACTAGTCACCCTAGAACTCCCGCGTGTTTGCCGGTCTGTCGCCGGTTCCGGCCGACTGTTTCGGTCTATCGTGCGTGAGCGAGACGGTATCCGGATCGCCCATGTCGCGGCCTTTGCCGCGCAGAGCAAATAGGTCTTGCGCAATTGCTGCGAAAGCCTTAAACGGCGGCACTAAACCCGTTTGCCGGGTCAACCATTTACGATCATAGGAAGCATTCAAATGGCAAAGAGTAAGTTTGAGCGCACGAAGCCGCACGTTAACATCGGCACGATTGGCCACGTTGACCATGGCAAGACGTCTCTGACGGCGGCGATCACCAAGTACTTCGGTGAGTTCAAGGCCTATGACCAGATTGACGCGGCACCGGAAGAAAAGGCTCGCGGCATCACGATCTCGACGGCACACGTCGAATACGAGACGGCGAACCGCCACTACGCGCACGTCGACTGCCCCGGCCACGCCGACTACGTCAAGAACATGATCACCGGTGCTGCCCAG
>DATGWU010000118.1:0-8177 GCA_035299345.1 Rhizobium sp. | reverse complement strand
TCGGGGCGGGTGAACCAGTCCTTGCGATAGGTCCAGCCGACGACGTCGCCGAAGGCGGGAAGAGCCCAGTAGTTCGGCGAGTTCTTCGGCCATTCGGCATAGCCGACGACGGTCGCTGGGATGAAGTTCTCCATCTTGATTCCTTCCTTGTCGAAGAAATCGTTGAGCTTCACATACTGCCCGTTTTCGGCGGCGCCGCCGATCCACTGGCTGTCGCCGATCATCAGGTCGCACAGCTTGCCGCCGGAATTCAGTTCGTTGAGCATACGATCGGCGAAGTTCGGCCACGGCACGAACTCGAACTTCATCTTGTGGCCGGACTTGGCTTCGAAATCCTTGCTGAGTTCGATCAGTGCGTTCGCCGGGTCCCAGGCGGCCCAGCACAATGTGAGCTCTTCGGCCTTGACTGCGGTCGCGCCCGACAGGCTCGACCAGGCAAGCGCGCCCGCGGCGACCGTGGATTTCAGGAATGCTGACTTCATGACGTTCTCCTCCCTTGACCGATCCCGATCTCCATCGGGATGCGTTCGACGCCCCTCCAGGGCGACCAATGCAATGCGCAGTGCTCCGGGCCGGCAGTTTTCCTCCTCCGGCCGCGATATCGAGTGCTTGCCGGATGCGGCTCGCGTCCGGGTTCTCGACATTGAAAAAGTCTATAATTGAGGTGCGCACCTCAATGCAAGGAAATTTTGAGGTGCGCACCTCAATTTCTTGCTTTTCGTTTGAAATTGTTGGAGAAGTCTATGCCGACTCCGGTGTCGATATGTAGAAAGGCGTCATGAGACCCACAGCCAAGGACCTGGCGGAAGCCGCAGGTGTCAGTCTTGCCACGGTGGACCGTGTGCTGAATGATCGGCCGAATGTCAGCGCAAAGGCGGCGCGGAAAGTGAATGAGGCGATCGAGCGGATTGGCTTCGTGCGCAATCCGGCGGCCGTCAATCTCGCGCGCAACCGCACCTATCGCTTCCGTTTCGTTCTGCCGCTCGCGGGCGATCAGTATCTTCAACGGATACTGCGGGAAGTGGGGGAGGCGCGCGAGGCGCTCCGGTCCGACCTCACCGACATCGATCTCATGCAGATGCCGATGTCCGACCCGCATGTGGTCGCGAGGTATCTCTCCGGCCTCGAACCCGATGAACTCGACGGTGTGGCGATCATGGCGCCGGAATCGCCGCAGGTCCGCGATGCCATGGCCCGGCTGATCGAACGCGGCATCAAGGTTGTGCAGTTCCTTTCAGGTCACGAAAAGCTGCCGGAGGCAGATTTCGTCGGCGTGAACAATCTCGCCGCCGGCGCCACGGCGGGAAAGCTCATCGGGCGATTTCTCGCGAGCGCGCCGGGGAAGATCATGGTCGTGGCAGAAACCATGATGGCGCAGGACAGCATAGAGCGCAGGCTCGGCTTCGACAGGATCATCCACGAGCAGTTCCCGCATCTCGTTTCCTTGCCGTCGGTGGAAACCTACGGCGACGAGCGTCGCGCCGGCCTCGTGATCCGCCGGATGCTGGAGCACAACCCGGATATCGCGGCGGTCTACGTGCTGAGTGCTGAGGCACGAATCCCGGTCTCTGCCATCGAGGTGGTCACCGATCCGCGGCCGCTGACGGTGGTCGTCCACGAGCTCACGCCTTTCAGCGAGGTGGCGCTCCGGGACGAAAGGATCGATGCCGTCATTGCCCAGGACCCGGGCCATGCGGTCCGAAGTGCGACCCGCATCATGCGCGCGCGCCTCGAACAGCGCGAACCCATCGTCTCGCAGGAACGGATACGCATCGAGATCCTGCTGAAGGAAAATCTCTGAACAGGTCGGCGGTCGAGCGGATCGCTGCCCCGTAGGAACGGTTCAAACCGTCGGTGGCTCCATCCGGCCGTCGTCTCCCCGCGTGGTCATCACGCTCGGCTCATCTCCGTCGATCAGCGCAGACGGATTGGCGTAACCGGTCAGGGCAGCAAGATCCGACAGAAGAACACTGCCGCCGGTGGCCTGTACCCCGTATTGCGCAAGCGTGGCGAAGCCGCGGGACAGGTTCTCGGGTGTCATCCCGAGATACGAGGCGAGCACGCGCTTTTCGAAGGGCAGCTTCATTGCGACATTTTGCCCTTGCCGGGCATATTCACGCAGGATCCAGTTGGCGAGACGCTTCGCCCCGCTGCGCAGTTTCTGCTTCTTCAATTCCTTGACGGTGCGACGATACGCGCGGGCCAGTTCGAACACGACCGCCCTCATGAAGCCCTGGTCTTCGCCGAGCAGTTCGCGGATCAGCGGGGCCGGGATCATGAGAATGCGCGCGGGCGTGAGCGTGCGGGCGGACTGAAGGCAGACGTTATCGTTCAAGACAGCCGCGAGTATAAACAGGTTTACGGGACCGAGAATTTCCGTAACAGTGTCACTGTCGTCCGAGGCTGCCGACATTTCGACCAGCCCTTCGAGGACGATATAGAGGAAGTCAGCAGACGTATTCTCGCGCAGAAGTACGGTTCCGGCCGGAAAGGACTGCAGAAAGCTCGGGGCTATGGCCCGGCTGAAGGTGCTCTCTTTCACGTCCTGGAAAATGTTCAGACGCTTCAGTTTCTCGATGTCGTCGATATGCATTCTAAAACACCCGCCTTGCTCTCCAGTGATTTCATTTCAGAACACGAAAAATGTCAATTGAAAAGAACAAAATATTGCTAACGCAGGTTAAAACATATCAAGTTATTGTATTAAGTAGTTTTGTACGTGTATAAAATGGAGGCGCCAAAAGGGTATTGACCCAAATCAACGACGATTATCGCGAATCTGCGATTTTGTGTGCTGTGTAATACCTGGAAATTCGAAACGGGAGCATGGCAATGCCAAACTCAGTGGGTGGCAGTCCTCAGGGACAGAAGACAGCATTGGCGATGAGTACGGTCGCCTTCACGGTCTGTTTCGCCGTCTGGACGATCTTCGCAATCATCGGCATTCAGATCCGCAAGGACCTGAACCTGTCGGAAACCCAATTCGGCCTGCTGGTCGGTACGCCGATCCTGACGGGCTCACTCATCCGCGTCGCGCTGGGCATCTGGACGGATCGCTACGGCGGACGTGTCGTCTTCTCCGCCACCATGCTGGCCGCCGCCGTTGCAACCTTCTTCCTGACCTACGCCACGACCTACCCGCAAATGCTGGTCGCAGCCCTGGGTGTCGGCATCGCCGGCGGTTCGTTTGCCGTCGGGGTCGCCTATGTGTCGCGCTGGTATCCACCGGAAAAGCAGGGCACGGCGCTCGGCATCTTCGGCGCCGGTAATGTCGGTGCGGCGGTGACGAAGTTTCTCGCGCCTCTGGTCCTCGTCGCCTTCGGCTGGCACGCCGTCGCCCAGGTCTGGGCAGGCGCGCTGGTGGTGATGGCGATCGTTTTCTGGTTCACCACCAAGGACGACCCGGTTCTCGTCGAGCGCCGTCGCACCGGTGAGAAGCCGAAGAGCACCTGGATGGAGCTCGAGCCGCTGAAGAACGTCCAGGTCTGGCGCTTCTCGCTCTACTATTTCTTCGTTTTCGGCGCCTTCGTCGCGCTCGCGCTCTGGCTGCCGCAATACCTGATCAACGTCTATGGCGTCGACATTCGTGCCGCGGGCATGATTGCCGCCTTCTTCTCTGTTCCGGCCAGCCTGTTCCGCGCTTATGGCGGGCATCTCTCTGATGTCTACGGCGCTCGCCGCGTCATGTACTGGACCTTCCTGGTCTCGGTCGCCGCAACCTTCCTGCTCGCCTATCCGCCGACCGACTACGTGGTGCAGGGCGTCAACGGCCCGATCGCCTTCCATGCCGAGATGGGCCTGATCGGCTTCACCGTCACGGTCTTCATCCTCGGCTTCTTCATGGCACTCGGCAAGGCCGCGGTGTTCAAGCACATACCGGTCTACTATCCGAAGAGCGTCGGCTCCGTGGGTGGCCTGGTCGGCATGATCGGCGGTCTCGGCGGCTTCATCCTGCCGATCGTCTTCGGGCTGTTGCTCGATCTCACGGGCCTCTGGACGAGTTGCTTCATGCTTCTCTTCCTGGTCGCACTCGGGTCGCTCACGTGGATGCATCTTGCGGTCCGCCAGATGGAGAAGGAAGCCGTCGGCGAGAAGCTGGCCGAGTTGCCGTTCTTCCCGGAAATGAAGGGCATGGGCGAGGGCGTTCGTAAGCCGGTCAAGGAGAATACCACCATTCTGACCGACTGGCGGCCCGAAGATCCTGCTTTCTGGAACGAGAAGGGCCGAGCCATCGCGCGCCGCAACCTGTGGCTTTCGATCCCGGCGCTGCTTCTGTCCTTCGCCATCTGGCAGGTCTGGTCCGTCGTCGTGGCCAAGCTGCCACTGGTCGGCTTCACCTTCACCACCGACCAGCTCTTCTGGCTTGCGGCATTGCCGGGCCTTTCCGGCGCAACGCTTCGCATCTTCTATTCCTTCATGGTGCCGGTCTTCGGTGGTCGGTTGTGGACGACGCTCACGACCTGGTCGCTGATCATACCGGCACTCGGCATCGGCTATGCCGTGCAGAATCCCGACACGCCTTATGTGATCCTTCTCCTGCTCGCACTGCTCTGCGGCTTCGGCGGTGGCAACTTCGCCTCCTCGATGTCGAACATCTCCTTCTTCTTTCCGAAGGCGGAAAAGGGCAATGCGCTCGCCCTCAATGCGGGCCTCGGCAATCTCGGCGTCAGCGTCGTGCAGTTCGTCGTGCCGCTGGCGATCACCGCCGGCATTTTCAGCGGACTTGGCGGTGATCCGACGATGGTCGCGTCCGCGACAGGCGAGGCCCCTCTCTGGCTGCAGAATGCCGGCTTCATCTTCGTGCCGTTCATCATCCTGGCGGCCCTCGGCAACTGGTTCGGCATGAACGATATCGCCTCGGCCAAGGCTTCCTTCGCCGAACAGGCGGTGATCTTCCAGCGCAAGCACAACTGGATCATGTGCTGGCTCTATACCGGCACCTTCGGTTCCTTCATCGGCTATTCAGCAGGGTTCCCGCTGCTTACCAAGACGCTGTTTCCGGACGTCAACGTCCTGCAGTTCGCCTTCCTCGGTCCGCTGGTCGGCGCGCTGTCGCGCTCCGGCACCGGCTGGCTGTCCGACAGGTTCGGCGGCGGTCGCGTCACCTTCTGGGCATTCTTCCTGATGATGATCGGTGTCTCGGGTGTGCTCTACTTCATCGGCGTTAAGGAGCAGCCGAATGCCTTTTGGGGCTTCTTCGCTTCCTTCCTGCTGCTCTTCTTCGCAACCGGTGTCGGCAATGCCTCCACCTTCCAGATGATCCCTGCGATCATGCGAAAGGAAATGGGCCGGCTGATGCCGCAGGCGACTGCGGAAGAGCGTCGTCTGCAGGCCGAGAAGGAATCGGCGGCGATCACCGGCTTCACCTCCGCGATCGCTGCCTTCGGTGCCTTCTTCATCCCCAAGGGCTACGGCACGTCGATCATGCTGACGGGTGGGCCGGAAGCGGCGCTCTGGTGCTTCCTGGTCTTCTACGTCACCTGCCTGGCGATCACCTGGGCCGTCTACACCCGCAGGGGCGGGCTGCTCTATGACCTCGAGCGCGGCCGGGTCAGCCCGGCTGCCGCAACCGTCTGAAATCGGAGGAGAACAACACCATGAGCCATCTGCTCGATCGCCTGAACTTCCTAGCGCGCAAGAACGCCGGTACATTCTCGCAGGGACACGGCGTCACCACGACAGAAAACCGGGATTGGGAGGATGCCTATCGCAAGCGTTGGCAGCACGACAAGATCGTGCGCTCGACGCACGGGGTGAACTGCACGGGTTCGTGTTCGTGGAAGATCTACGTCAAGGGCGGGATCGTCACCTGGGAAACCCAGCAAACAGACTATCCCCGTACGCGGCCGGATCTTCCCAACCACGAGCCGCGCGGTTGCGCACGCGGCGCGAGCTACAGCTGGTACATGTATTCTGCCAATCGGGTGAAACATCCGCTGATCCGCTCCCGCCTTCTGAAGCTCTGGCGGAAGGAACGTTTGATGCGGACGCCGATCGGCGCCTGGGCTGCGATCCAGGAAGATCCCGAAAAGCGCGCAGACTACATGAAGATGCGCGGTCTCGGCGGTTTCGTGCGCGCGACCTGGGACGAGGTCAACGAAATCATCGCGGCGGCAAATGCCTATACGGTCAAGACGTATGGACCCGACCGTGTCATAGGCTTCTCGCCGATCCCGGCCATGTCCATGATCTCCTATGCGGCCGGCTCGCGCTATCTCTCGCTGCTCGGCGGGGTCTGTCTCTCGTTCTACGATTGGTACTGCGACTTGCCACCGGCATCGCCGCAGACCTGGGGCGAGCAGACGGACGTGCCGGAATCGGCCGACTGGTACAATGCCGGCTTTCTCATTCTGTGGGGCTCGAACGTTCCGCAGACGCGCACGCCCGATGCCCACTTCTACACCGAGGTGCGCTACAAGGGTGCGAAGTCGGT
Organism: Rhizobium sp.; assembly: GCA_035299345.1. Lineage (GTDB taxonomy): Bacteria > Pseudomonadota > Alphaproteobacteria > Rhizobiales > Rhizobiaceae > Allorhizobium. The sequence continues at coordinate 1,744 of DATGWU010000118.1, read as the reverse complement.
CGTCGTTTCGCCCGACTATTCGGAAGCGGCGAAGTTCTCCGATCTCTGGCTCCATCCGAAACAGGGCACCGATGCCGCGCTCGCCATGGCGATGGGCCACGTCATCCTGCGTGAATTCCATCTCGACCGGCAGGCCGAATATTTCGAGGACTATTGTCGTCGCTATACCGACATGCCGATGCTGGTGAAACTCACCGGCAAGGACGGCCATTTCATCCCTGACCGCTTCGTGCGTGCCTCCGACTTCACCGGAGCGCTCGACGAGACCAACAATCCGGAATGGAAGACGGTCGCTGTCGATTCGAAGACGAAACAGTTTGTCTCTCCAGGCGGTTCGATCGGATATCGCTGGGGTGAGGAGGGCAAATGGAACCTCGAAGCCAAGGACGGCAAGGGGACAGACGTCGATCTCGCCATGAGCTTCATCCTCGACGGCGAGCATGACACCATCGCCAATGTCGGTTTTCCCTATTTCGGCAATCGCGAGCATGACTACTTCGAAGGCACCGATCATGCCAGCGTGCTGGTACGCAAGGTTCCGGCCCGCAAGGTCAGGCTGGCTGACGGTGAAGCGCTCGTCGCCACCGTCTTCGACCTCTTCGTCGCCAATTACGGGCTCGATCGCGGCCTGAACGATCCGAACTCGGCGAAATCCTATCAGGAGAATCTGCCTTATACGCCGGCCTGGGCCGAGAAGATCACCGGCGTTCCGCGCGACCAGATCATCGCGGTGGCCCGCGAATTCGCGAGCAACGCCGAAAAGACCAAGGGTCGCTCCATGGTCATTCTCGGGGCCGGCCTGAACCACTGGTACCACATGGACATGAACTATCGCGGCATCATCAATATACTGGTGATGTGCGGTTGCATCGGCCAGTCGGGCGGCGGCTGGAGTCACTATGTCGGGCAGGAGAAGCTCAGGCCCCAGACTGGCTGGACGGCGCTTGCCTTCGCGCTCGACTGGAACCGTCCGCCGCGCCACATGAACGGCACATCCTTCTTCTACGCGCACACCGACCAGTGGCGCTACGAAACGCTGAAGGTCGACGAAATCCTCTCGCCGACGGCACCGGAAGGCCCGTGGGATGCCTCCCTGATCGACTACAACATCCGCGCCGAGCGCATGGGCTGGCTGCCGTCGGCGCCGCAGCTCAAGACCAATCCGCTCGAGGTGTCGAAACAGGCTGCGGCTGTCGGCAAGGAGGCCAAGGAATTCGTCGCCGAGCAGTTGAAGGCCGGCGCCCTGTCCATGTCCTGCGAGGACCCCGACGACAAGGCCAACTGGCCGCGCAACATGTTCGTCTGGCGCTCCAACCTGCTCGGCTCGTCGGGCAAGGGCCACGAATACTTCCTCAAGCATCTGCTCGGCACCAAACATGGCGTGCTCGGCAAGGATCTCGGCGAAGAGGGCCGGCAGGCTTCGAAGGAAGCGGTCTGGCACGACGAGGCTCCGGAAGGAAAGCTCGACCTCCTGGTCACACTCGACTTCCGCATGTCGACCACCTGCGTTTATTCCGACATCGTCCTTCCGACCGCCACCTGGTACGAGAAGAACGATCTCAATACCTCCGACATGCACCCCTTCATCCACCCGTTGTCGAGTGCAGCCGATCCGGCTTGGGAAGCGCGGAGCGACTGGGAGATCTTCAAGGGCATTGCAAGGGCGTTTTCCGACGTCGCCCCGGAAATCCTCGGCGTGGAGAAGGATGTCGTGCTCGTGCCGACCCTCCACGACACGGCAGGC
>DATGWU010000117.1:0-4204 GCA_035299345.1 Rhizobium sp. | reverse complement strand
GGTCGTCGCAGGGCAAGTGGGTGCACGCCGCCAAGATCGGCTTCGAGAAATACTTCCTGCACAAAATCAAGAGCGGCCGCGCCGAGCCCTTCTACGAGAAGCTCGCCTTGCAGGTCCTCGGCATCGACAAGCTGAAGGCGGTCAAGTTCGACAGCGAGTGAGCGGGCGCGGCCGCAAGGCTGCGGCGTCTGTCTGGAAGCCCCTCTTCTCCCCGGCGGGGAGAAGTGCCGAGCGCATGCGAGGCGATGAGGGGGAAGCCATCTGTCCCGACGTTCAGCCCCCTCATCCGGCGCTGCGCGCCACCTTCTCCCCGGCGGGGAGAAGAGGAGCGGATATCGCTCGCCCGGCCGCGCCGGCGGTCGGTGCGGCAAAGCCCTCGTCGAGGCGGACGAATGTGACGCCCTTTTCCTTCAGTGCATGGATGGCGCGGGCAACGCCTTCGCCGGCCGAACGGTTCGGCTGGTTGACATGGGCGATGATGACGTCGCCGTCCTTCGCAGCGGCGATCCGCTTCTCGGCCATGCCGGCGATGAGGCTTGCGCCCTGGTCGCCGTTCACCGAGTAGCCGGCGATGCGGTAGCCCATCTTCTCTATTTCCGTGACCGCGGACGGGCTGTAGCGGGCGGTTGCGCCGCGAAACCAGCGCGGCACCGGCGATCCCGCCGCGACGATCGCGCGCGCTCCACCTTCGACCTCGGCGGCGACCGCAGCCGGCGAACCCGCCGCCGGAATGCCGTAGACGGCGAGCGGCCGGTCGACCGCCGGCACGTGGTTTTCCCCGTGATCCTCGATCTCGAAGAGGTCCGGCCGGCTCTGCAGGCGCTTCATGACCTGCGGATTGCGCCGCACCCAGCGGGTGGTGACGAAGATCGTCGCCGGGATTTCCTCGCGGAAGAGCTCGCCGAGAATGCGCTCGTCGGCAGCCCCCGAACAGGCGTCCAGCGTCAGCGCCACGCGGGGTGACTGCGGCCCGCCGCGGGCGATTGTAAGCTTCGGTTCGACGAGCCCGTCACGGGCCTCGGCAGTCGTGCAGGCGAGGAGAGAGACCGCGAGCGTCGCGGAAAGGAAGAAGAGGCGCATGGGAGGACCGGGAAACGGAGGGACTGCGCCTCCTTCCGCCGCCAAGGCGCCGGAATTGTGGCGACGGCGCGTGAGGCCGGCCGATGTGCCTGCCACCGGCCGATACGAGAACTGCATTCGTCGTGTGGATCCTCGGGTCAAGCCCGAGGATGACCACTTGCGGAGGAGGCAACGTGCCCGCTCCGTCGTTCCCACCAGACAAAAGCCGGAGCCGGGCACCCGGCCACGCGAGACCTGGCGCTGCCCATCCTCGGGCTTGACCCGAGGATCCATGCACAAGCACGATGACAGGCGGTCTCTCCGTTCTCCGCGTCGCCTTCCCGCCGATTTCGCCTTGATAGGCCGGCGCCCGGTCTCTATCTGTCCCATAAGCAATTCCCCACCTCCAGAGAGGCTTCCCCTTGTCCGTATTCCCGAACCTGCCCACGCCGCCCGCCGCCGAGAAGAAGCCCGTCTCCGACACCCGCCACGGCATTACCCGCACCGACGACTATGCCTGGATGCGGGCTGAAAACTGGCAGGCGATGTTCAAGGACCCTTCGCTGCTGGACGCGGACCTGCGCCGGCATCTCGAAGCCGAGAACGCCTATATGGACGCCGCCATGGCCGACACGAAGGCGTTGCAGGAGAAGCTCTTCGCCGAGATGAAGGGCCGCATCAAGGAGGACGATTCCTCCGTACCGGTGAAGGATGGCCCCTTCGCCTACGGCACCGCCTTCGTCACCGGCGGCGAACAGCCGCGCTATTTCCGCATCCCGCGCGACGGCGACCACAAGGACGAGACGATCCGCAAGCTTCTGCTCGACGGCGACAAGGAGGCTAGCGGCAAGGACTATTTCCGCCTCGCCGGCCTCGACCACACGACCGACCACGCCTTCGGCCTCTGGGGCTATGACGACAAGGGCTCGGAATATTTCACGCTCAGGGTACGCGATCTTTCGACCGGCGAGGATCTCGCCGACGTGATCGAGAACACCGGCGGCGGCGGCGCCTGGGCGCCGGACGGCAAGAGCTTCTTCTACACGCTGCAGGACGACAACCACCGTCCGTCGAAGGTCTTCCACCACATCGTGGGGCAGCCGCAATCGGAAGACCTGCTGGTCTATGAGGAAAAGGACCACGGCTTCTTCATGGGCGTCGGCGGCTCGCTGCTCGACGATTTCATCTATATCGACATCCACGATCACGAGACGAGCGAATACCGCATCCTCTCGACCAGGGACCTGACGGCCGAGCCGCTGCTGGTCGCGACGCGCGAGGAGGGGGTCGAATACTCGCTCGCCGAGGGCGGCGACGTCTTCTATATCCTCACCAACGACGGCGGCGCCAAGGACTTCAAGATCATGGGGGCGCCGGTTACCGCGCCAGGTAAGGAAAACTGGAAGGAAGTCGTCGCCCACGTGCCGGGCCGCCTGATCCTCAATCACATGGCCTTTGCCCGCCATCTCGTCTGGCTGCAACGCCGCAACGGCCTGCCGGAGATCATGATCCGTGACCGGAAGAGCGGCGAGGAGCACGCGATCGCCTTTGCCGAAGAGGCCTATTCGCTCGGGCTCTCGGGGGCCGCCGAATACGACACCGACGTCATCCGCTTCTCCTATTCCTCGATGACGACGCCCTCCCAGCTCTTCGACTACAATATGGCGACCCGCGAGCGCACGCTCCTGAAGACCCAGGAAGTGCCCTCCGGCCACAACCCGGACGACTACGTGACGCGGCGCGTCTTCGCCCCCGCCCATGACGGCGAGAGCGTGCCGGTGACGCTGCTCTACCGCAAGGACACGCCCCTCGACGGCTCCGCGCCCTGCCTGCTCTACGGCTACGGCGCCTACGGCATCTCGATTGCCGCCGGCTTCAACACCAATTGCCTGTCGCTCGCCGATCGCGGCTTCGTCTATGCCATCGCCCATATCCGCGGCGGCAAGGACAAGGGCTTCCAGTGGTACGAGGACGGCAAGATGGAGAAGAAGGTCAACACCTTCAGGGACTTCATCGCCGCCGCCGACCATCTGGTGAAGGAGCGCTTCACCGCTTACGACAAGATCATCGCCGAGGGCGGATCGGCCGGCGGCATGCTGATGGGGGCGGTTGCCAACATGGCGCCGGAGAAATTCGCCGGCATCATCGCCGCCGTGCCCTTCGTCGATGTCCTGAACACCATGCTGGACGACACCCTGCCGCTCACGCCCCCGGAATGGCCGGAATGGGGCAACCCGATCGAATCGGAAGAGGAATATCGCTGGATCGCCGCCTACAGCCCCTACGACAATGTCGGCGAAAAGTCCTATCCGCCGATCCTCGCGCTCTCCGGCCTCACCGACCCGCGCGTGACCTACTGGGAGCCGACCAAATGGGTGGCGAAGTTGCGCGAGAAGGCGCCCGCGGCCGGCCCTTATCTCCTCAAGACCAACATGGCCGCCGGCCACGGCGGCAAGTCCGGCCGCTTCCAGCGCCTCGAGGAAATCGCCTTCGAATATGCCTTTGCGGTGAAGGTCGCGGGCAAGATGTGAGGGGATTCGTCCTGTAATCTGTAGTTCACAGAAAGATTGACGTCAGTCGCTTTGTGAACTACAGTTCACGCATGATCGAGATCCGGCAGCATCCCGATTTCGCCGGCTGGCTTCGCAAGCTAAAGGACCGGCAGGCGCAGACACGCATCGCGATCCGTCTGGTGCGGCTTCAGTCCGGCCTGATGGGCGACGTGAAGTATTTCGGCGGCATCGGCGAAGTGCGGATCGATTACGGCCCCGGCTATCGGCTCTATTTCGTGAGGCGCGGCGAGGCGCTCATCATCCTGCTGTGCGGCGGCGACAAGGCGAGCCAGGAAAAAGACATCCGCCGCGCAATGGATCTGGCAAAGGACGTGTGACATGGCGACGGAAACCATCCCCTTCGATGCTTCGGAATTCTTTGCCGATGCCGAAGCCCAGGCGGCGCTGCTGACGGATGCGTTCGAAAGCGGCGATGCGGCCTATATCGCCAATGCGCTCGGGATCATCGCCAAGGCCAAGGGCATGACGCGCGTCGCCCGCGAGGCGGGGGTGACCCGTGAGGCCCTCTACAAGGCGCTGAGCGAGCGCGGCGATCCCAAATTTTCCACCATTCTCGGCGTCGCCAGGGCGCT
>DATGWU010000116.1:0-2170 GCA_035299345.1 Rhizobium sp. | reverse complement strand
GGAAGTAGCGTTCGAACCCGATCTTGGCCGCATGAACCCACTTCCCGCGCGACGACCAGTTGACGTTGCGCGGCGGGATCTGCGGCTGCGCCACGAAGGCGATGCCCCCGTCGCCGAAGTCGGCGAGGCAGACGGCGTTCCAGGTGCCTTCGGCGTTCGGCGTCTCGCCGCGGACGAGCCGGGCGATGTTGGTCGCCGTCGCCGTCACCATGCTCTCGATCATGAAGCCGGTCTTCGGCACGCCGACCGGAACCGGCGTCTTGCCCATCGGCGGAATGGCGACGCAGACGCCGACCGAGAAGACGTTCTGGAACTTCTGGTTCTGCTGGTGGCGGTCGACGACGATGAAGCCGCGCGGATTGGTGAGCCCCTCGATGTCGCGCACCGCTTCCACCCCGCGGAAGGCCGGCAGCATCATCGTATAGGCCGAGGGCACCTCGTGGGTGGTCTTGACCGAGCCGTCCTCATTGAGTTCGTCGGCGATGACCTTGCCCTCTTCGAACTTCTGCACCTTGGCGTTGGTGATCCACTTGATGTGCTTGGCACGCATCGCGCTTTCGAGCAGGCCCTTGGTATCGCCGACGCCGTCGAGGCCGAGATGGCCGATATAGGGCTCGGAGGTGACGAAGGTCATCGGCACCTTGTCGCGCACCTTGGCATCGCGCAGCGCCTTTTCCAGGATGAAGGCGAATTCATAGGCAGGACCGAAGCAGGACGCACCCTGCACGGCGCCGATCACCACCGGACCCGGCTTCGCGACCAGCCTGTCGAAGGCTTCCTTTGCGGCAAGGGCGTGGTCGATGTGGCAGACCGACTGGGTGTGGGCCTCGGGACCGAAGCCCTCGATCTCGTCGAAGGCGAGTTCCGGGCCGGTGGCGATCACCAGGTAATCGTAGTCGACGGAGGTGCCGTCGGTGAGCTCGACGCGGTTTTCGGCGGCGTGCAGACGCTTCGCCCCTTGCGGGTAGAGCGCGATGTCGCGGCGCTTGCAGGCGGGCGCCAGATCGACCTCGACCGTCTCGCGCTCGCGCCAGCCGACGGCGACCCACGGGTTCGACGGTACGAAGGAATAGACCGACCCCTTGTTGATGACACTGACGCGATCGTCGCGCGACAGCACGTCCCTCAACTCGTAGGCCATGACGGTACCACCGAGGCCGGCACCGAGAACAACGACATGAGCCATAAAGAACCTCCCGCTTCATCAGGCATATATCTATTTGTCACCATATATACGAAGCTTCGTAGATTTGATTTGATTTCCATCAATTGTCAATAAAAAAACGGGAAAGCTCAGCCGGGCAGCTTCGGATGCACATTCTGTTCGGGGAACAATTCGTCGAGGATCGCCATGCCGATGAGCGACAAAGGTAGCGCCAGCACGGCGCCGACGGCGCCCCACATCCAGGTCCAGAAGACGATAGCGACGAAGACGACGAACGGGTTGATCTCCAGCCGGCGGCCCATCACCGCCGGCGTCAGGAGGTTCTCGACCAGCCCGTGGACGACGAAGAAGACCATGGCCGGGGCAAGGCCGACGAGCACGCTGTCATGGGTCACGAGGCCGCCGACGGCGACGGAGAAGGTCGTCACGGTGATGCCGAGGAAGGGCACGTAGCTCGAAATGAAGGCGAGCAGGCCCCAGAGCAGCGGCATCTGCAGCCCACCGACGAAGGCAATCACGCTCATCGAGACGCCGACGATACTGTAGAGCAGCGTGGCGGCGGCGAAGTAGCTCCCGAGCGAGATCTCGATCGCATTCAGCACGCGGATCGCCGAGAGCCGGCGGCTGCGGTCGCGAAAGGCGATAATCAGCCCGCAGCGCAGCGAATGACGGCTGCCGAGAAAGAGCGCCAGCGCGACGAAGAAGATGAGCCCCTGCAGCAGCGCCGGCGTGACGCCGGCGGCAATCGTTGTCAGGATCGCGCCGGTGTTCTGCAGCAGCGCCTCCGCCGAGACCGGGCCGCCGCGCAGGCTCGCTTCCGATATGTGCAGCCATTCGATCCGCTTGAGATAGGGAAGCACCCGCTCGACCGCCGCTTCGATCAGTCGCGGCGCCTCTTCGGCGAAGTGGCCGAGCGGCTGCACCAGCGCATTGGCCCCGAGGAAGAGGGTCGTCACGACGATGGTGGCGAGGATGAGACCGGCGAGCATCGGCGGTATGCCGAGC
>DATGWU010000115.1:0-9637 GCA_035299345.1 Rhizobium sp. | reverse complement strand
GATCCGCGCCGAGATGGTCGTCATCGCGACCGGCTCCAAGCCGGTCGAGCTGCCCTTCCTGCCGTTTGGCGGACCGGTCATTTCGTCGACCGAGGCGCTCTCGCTCACGGCACTGCCGAAGAAGCTGGTGGTGGTGGGTGGCGGCTATATCGGGCTCGAACTCGGAACGGCCTTCGCAAAGCTCGGGAGCGAGGTGACGATCGTCGAAGCGGCGGCTCAGGTGCTTCCGCAATACGACGGAGAACTCGTTCGACCGGTCCAGAAGCGCCTGCAGCAGCTGGGCGTTCGCGTGCTGACGGGGGCGAAGGCGAAGGGCCTAGCAAGCGGAGGTGACGCACTCCTGGTCGAGACCAGCGACGGCAAGGAACAGAAGCTTGCTGCGGACAAGATACTCGTCACCGTCGGGCGCCGTCCGAATACGGACATGGTGGGGGTTGACGGGCTCGATCTCGACCGTTCAGGCCCCTTCCTGCGTATCGATGACCAGTGCCGTACATCGATGCGCGGTGTCTTCGCCATCGGCGACATTACGGGGGAGCCGATGCTCGCCCACCGCGCCATGGCGCAGGGCGAGATGGTCGCCGAGATTGCCTCGGGGCTGAAACGCGGATGGGACAAACGCTGCATTCCGGCCGTATGCTTTACTGATCCGGAGATCCTCAGCGCGGGTCTGTCGCCGGATGAGGCGCGTCGCAACGGTCTTGAGGTGCGCGTGGGACAGTTTCCGTTCAGCGCCAATGGCCGGGCGATGACCATGCTCGCCGAAGACGGCTTCGTGCGGGTCGTGGCACGCGCCGACAACAATGTCGTGCTCGGGCTGCAGGCGGTCGGCGCCGGCGTATCCGAACTGGCGAGCGCCTTCGCGCTCGCCATCGAGATGGGTGCCAGGGTCGAAGACATTGCCGCGACGGTTCATGCCCATCCGACCCGTGGCGAGGCGCTGCAGGAAGCAGCGCTCAAAGCACTCGGCCATGCCTTGCACATCTGATCTTCTATCAGGGACGCGGGGTGACCCGCGCTACTGTGCGGCGTCGGACATAGAGCCGAAGGCGGCGGCGCCGAGCGGAACGACGACAGGCAGACCGGAGCCGCAACGCAGCACCTCCGCCTCGATCTGGTAGATCGACCGGATGGCCGGCAGCGTCAGGACCTCGGACGAGGTTCCATGGGACACGAGCGCACCGTTGTGCAGCAGCATCAGGCTGTCGGCATGGCGGGCGGCAAGATTGAGATCGTGGATGGCGATCAGAACGAGCGCGCCGGTTCGCTTCGCATAGTCCTTGAGGAGCTCCAGCACGCCGATCTGGTGGCGCAGATCGAGTGCGCTGGTCGCTTCATCCAGGATGAGCAGGCGCGGCTCGCGCATGAGCCTCTGAGCGAGGAGCACCATCTGCTGCTGCCCACCGGAAAGCGTCGTCATGGGGCGTTCGGCCAGATGGTCGAGGCCGAGGGAGCAGAGGATTTCGGCCGCAGCCGAGAGATCATCCTCGCGCACGTGCCAGCCGAGCTTTTCGTGGCGGCCGAGCAGCAGGACTTGCAGCACGGACAGCTCCGCCCGGACGGCGCAATATTGCGGCATGAAGCCGACGGCGGCGCGCGCGATGGGCTGTCCGTTCCAGAGGATCGATCCCCTATGAGGGATATCGCCGGCGATCGCTCCGAGGAGGGTGGACTTCCCCGCGCCGTTCGGTCCGATGAGGGCGACGAGTTGCGAAGGAACGAGAGCGGCCGAGAAACGGCTGACGATCGTCGTTCGTCCACGCTCGACGGCTACCTTGTCCAGCACGAGACCTTCCCGCATCAGGCGCCTCCACGACCACGTCGAGCGATGACGGCGAACAGCACGGGTACGCCGGCAACCGCCGTAATGATGCCGACCGGGATGACCGCACCAGGTGAGATGAGCTTGCCGAAGACCGAGGCCGCGACCAGCATCGTTGCGCCGGCCAGTGCGGCCATCGGCAGCGCGAAGCGATGATCCTCGCCGACGGCCGCCCGCGCTGCGTGCGGGGCGATCAGGCCGATGAAGCCGATGGTGCCGACGAAGGAAACTGCGGCTGCCGTCATGAGGGCGACGAGCAGGAACGTCTTCGTGCGGAGGCGTTCCACGGACAACCCCATGCTTGCGGCATTGGCGTCACCGAGCCGCAAGACGGTCAGTTTCCACGAATCGCGCAGTACGAAAGGCAGGACGAGCGCGAGCACGATCGAGAGGACCGCGACGCTGAGCCAGGTCGCCTTGAGCAAACTGCCGAACAGCCAGAAGACGATCTGCTGCAGGACTTCGGGGGAGGCCAGGAACTGCAACAGCGACTGCATCGACTGAAAGAAGAAGAGCACGGCGATGCCGGCGAGCACCAGGATTTCCGGTGTCGCGCCGCGGAGCGATGCGATCGAATAGACGAGTGCACAGGCGACGAGCGTCATCAGGAAGGCGGAGACCGGGACCACGAGAAGATCCGGAAGCGGCAGGAGCCCGCCGAACATGATCGCGAGTGCGGCCCCGAAACCTGCCGCGGCCGAAAAGCCGAGCGTGAAGGGGCTCGCAAGCGGATTGGAGAGGATGGTCTGCATCTGCAGCCCGCAAATGCCGAGGCTCGCGCCGACGAGTGCGCCCATCAACGTCTGCGGCATCCGCAACTGCCAGAGAATCGTGGTCGCCATTGTGTCGCTACCGTGCGGTCCGGCCAGCAGCGTCGACCAGACGGTCGAAACCGGCATCCCCGATGGTCCGGTCGCGAGGTCTATGACCATGAAAGCGAGGAGGCTGACGGACGCGATGGTCAGCGCCAGCGCCCGCAGAAAGGTTGCACGGCGATAATCGCCGCGCAACCTTTCGATAGTCGAAGCGTCGGCGATCATTGACCCGGCGCCGGATAGGGCAGAACGAAGACGCCGTCGGCCTTGATGGGCAGCCATGTCTCGTAATATTGCGCGAGGTTCTTCGCGGGATGCACGTCCTTGAATGCCTCCGGATAGAGCTGTTTTGCTATGTACTGTGCGTAGACGTAGTCGGAGAGCGTCCGCGTGCCGCCATGATAGATGGCATGAACGTTGCCGGAGACGACCGCCGGCAATTCCGACCAGCCTGGCCGGCCGAGATAGGCCTTCATCCTTTCTCGCGTCACGGCCGGATCGGCGCCGAAGCCCACCGAGACGGCTTGCGGCTTGTTCAGCCACTCCGAACCGGCAAGGAAGATGAGGTCGGGCTTCTGGGTCAACACGTATTCCGGGCTGAGCGGTCCCCAGTTCTCGACCTGTCCCTTGGCGATGTTCAGGCCGCCGAGGGAGTCCACAAGTGTGCCCCACATGCCGTTGCCGTAACTGTTGCCGACTTCGGATGGACCTTTCTGCGCGAGCTCCACATAGACTTTTTTGTTCGACGGGCCGGCAGCCTTGATCCGCGTTGCGATGTCATCCATCGCGCCCTTGTAGTTGGCGACGAGCTTTTCGGCCCTGTCCTCCGAACCCATGACCTTGCCCAGAATGAGCGTCGACTGAATGTGCTTCTCGAGCGTCTGCGCGTTGTAGTCGAGCGTGACGACGGGAATGCCGGCCTGCTCGATCTGTCCCACGGTGTCGGCCATGGCGTCATAGGTCCAGGCCCCGAGGATTACGAGATCGGGCTTGGCTGCGATGACCTTCTCGGCGGAGAAGGTTCCGTTCTCGGCGTCGCCCACGTCCGGGATGTCGGCGATCGCCGGGATGGCTTCGAGATATTTCTCGAATTGTTTCGGGCGCCAGTCCTTCCAGGTGGAAAGCGAAAGTGCCACGACCTTGTCCATCGCTCCGGGACCGACGACGGCGAGATAGTCCTCGTAGTAGAAATTGAGAACGACGCGTTTCGCCGGCGCGGCGAGCGTCACCTCACGACCCTTGACGTCCGTCACCTTGATCTCGGCCAGTGCCGGCCCGGCGAGAATCATCGCCAACCCGGCGATCATGCATTTGAGCAGTGTCTTCATCGGATAGTCCCCTGTGTTTGAAAGGAAGTCTGCGGCACGGGTTCACCCTGCTCCCCGACAGGTCGTTACCCGTGCCATTCCGGCGTCTATGCGCTCACATCGAGCGGCATGTGCCGTTGACGTCGGCGATCTCCAGCAGAGCCTCGCGGTCGAGGATGGTGACGATCTCCGGATGGGTGAAGTCGATCAGTGCTTCACGCTTGAGCTGGTTGAGGCAGCGGCTGACCGTCTCGACCGTCAGGCCCAGCCAGTCGGCGAGGTCGGCGCGGGTGAGATAGAGCGTGAAGGTCACGCGACGGCGTTTCGGCGATCTCGACGCGCGCGCGAACTGGCAGGAAAGATCGAGAACTGCGGAAGCGACCTTTTCCATGGCCGTCTTACGACCGAGGAGGGTCGCGTGCGCCTGCGCCCGCCGTAGCATGAGGTGTATCTCCTGCTGGACCTCGGCCGGTTCCAGGTTTTCGTCCAGCTGTTCGATGTGGCTGTAGGTCAGGCTTTCTGCCGAGCAGGGGTTGCTGTCGCCGAGGGAGAGGCCGAAGAGGCGACCGGGACCCAGGATGTCGACGATCTGCCGGCGACCGTCGCGCAATGCCTGCGATATCGCCACGCAACCGTCGACGAGACGGTATGCCGGCGAACGGCGGAAACCTTCAAAGTAGATCGTCGTTCCGGGTGAAATGATCCGGCTCTGGGTGGAGCGCGCCTGCCGCGAGAACGGCAGGACGAGTTCGGGCGGTGCCACGTGGGCCGCGTCCTTGGGAACGGAAATGTTGAGCATGGTGGTGATTCCGGTCTTGGCCGGTCACCCGCTCCTTCCTAATTGGCGGAGTTTACGCGGGGTCGCCGGCCATGTTGATGAAATCCGGGCGCAAGCGCCGCGGTGTTCAAACAACGAGACCGGCAGGGGGTGCTCTCGGAGCCGCGTTCGGCGGATAGAGCTGGCGATAATACGCTTCATAGCGGACGGGGAGAACGGCCTCTTCGACCTGCAGCGGCGGCCGTGCTGCGATATCAGTCGGCAAGGGAAGGATGATCGAGGCACTGATGATGCAGGCCTCGCAGCCGGTGCCGGCTGTCCCATGGTCATGGTTGCTGCCGTCCGTGGAGGGGAGGCAGAGGTCGGGAAGCGTGCCGTCCGGCAAGGTATAGGCGGCCAGTTCCTGTGGCGAGGGACTACCGAAGACATCGGGGGTCTTGTGCGCAAATCCGACGAAGAACAGCGCAAGCGTGCACAGAACGTGCAGCAGCCCGCGTGTCGTCTTGTGTCGATTCGCCATCGCCCGTGAATCCTCGGTTCCGGTCAGGGATACCTCATAGGCGGTCCTGAACGCAATGGTGCTGCCTGCGGCGGTTTGTTCCACCGGGCGAGGTGGCCCCCGAACCGTGCGCTACCTCGCGTGGCGCTGTTAACCGGCGACTTCCGGATAAAGGCGATTGAAGAAGGGTAGGCATTGCGCCCCGCGACGGCGCAGAAAGTCCTGGAAAGCCGCCATGGCAGGGGAGAGTGTTCTGTCCGTGCGCATGACCGAAAACCACTGCCGGCGGATCGGCATGCCGATGACGTCGAGCATCGTCAGCTTGCCGTATTCCAACTCCATGGCGATGGTATGGGCGGAAATGAACGCAACACCCAGTCCCGCCATCACCGCCTGCTTGATGGTCTCGTTCGAGGCCATTTCGGTGCCGAGGTCGTCCAGTTTGCCCGGAATCTCGCTCAGGAATATCTCGAGTGAGATACGGGTGCCGGAGCCTCGTTCGCGAATCAGAAAATGTTCCCGGGCGATCTCTTCCTTGGTGATGCCGCGCTTTTCGGCAAGCGGGTGATCTGGTGCCGCCACCATCACCAGGGGATGATCGCCGAAGATCGACGAACTCAGTGGCAGGTCCTTCGGGGGGCGTCCCATCAAAGCGATATCGATCTCGTGGCTCTTGAGGCTCGAGATGACCTCCGCCCGGTTCCCGATCGAAAGCGTGATCGAGATGTCCGGATGCTCTTTCTTGAACGTCGCCATCAGACGCGGTGCGAAATACTTGGCGGTCGACACGCAGCCGAGCGCCAGGGTGCCCGCTCGCAGTCCCTTTATCGCGTCGAGTTCGTCATCCAGAAGCCGCAGTCGCTCCTCCACGGTCCGTGCCGCATCGACGAACACGTATCCGGCTGCCGTGGGGCGCAGTCCCTCATTCGTGCGATCAAAGAGAAGCAGGCCCGCCTCCTCCTCGACCTGTTTCAACTGGATGGTGATCGCCGACGGCGTCAATCCGATCGCGTTCGCGGCACCGGCGATGGTCCCGTGCTTCAAAACGGCCTCTATGGCCCGCAGATTTTTCAAGGTCAGGTTGCGCATAATACACGAGCTTAAATTTTCTTAGCATCGACGTAAATATAATAAATTTTACTAAGCTCAGTATCTCTGTTTCGATGCCTCCATGCCCACAAGAGGAGTGGGCGGGAGGACACGACAATGGTTTCGGCGACCTTAGACGCCTTTCTGAGTTCCTACGTTGCAGGCGGAGACCCGCTGAGGCTCGCGGTCTCCCAGACGGTTCGGCAGTTGGCCCTGACTGCCGTGACGATGCGCAAGACCATCAACCAGGGTGCCCTTGGCAGCGCGTTCGCCGGGCATCGCGGGCGTTCCAACAGCGACGGCGACGCCCAAAAGGACCTGGACGTCCATGCCGACGACATGTTCATCGAGGCGATGCGGCAGGCGCCGGTCTGCCTCTACGGTTCGGAAGAACTGGAACATCCTGTCGTCCTGGATCCGGGCGCACCGATTGCCGTTGCGATCGATCCGCTCGACGGCTCGTCGAATATCGACACAAACGTCTCGATCGGCACGATCTTTTCGATCCTCCCTGTGGTCGGTGAACCGGTCAGCGAGCGAAACGCCTCCTTCTTCCAACCGGGAGGCGCCCAGCTCGCTGCCGGCTTTTTCATCTACGGTCCGCAGCTCGCGCTGGTACTGACGGTCGGCAACGGTACCCACGTCTTCGTCTTTTCCTCGCGTCTCGGGACTTTCATGCAGGCCTACGAGAGCGTGGTGCTCGCGCCCAAAACCCAGGAATTCGCGATCAATGCCGCCAACTATCGGCACTGGGACGAGTCCGTCCGTCTCTATGTCGACGACTGCCTCAAAGGAACGGAAGGCCCCCGGGAAAAGGAGTTCAACATGCGCTGGATCGCTTCGCTCGTCGCCGAAACCTATCGCATTCTGATGCGCGGCGGTGTGTTTCTCTACCCCGGTGACAAACGCAAGGGTTATGGCGAGGGTCGGATCCGGCTCATCTACGAGGCCAATCCGATCGCCTTCCTTATCGAACAAGCAGGCGGTGCCGCGACGGATACGGTCAACCGGATCCTGGACCTGACGCCGCAGAGCATGCATCAGCGGGTGCCACTGGTCTTCGGCTCGGCACGCGAAGTGCATCGGATCGCCCGCTACCACACGGATCCGAGCTTCATCGGCGAGCGTGCGCCTCTTTTCAACAATCGCGGCCTCTTCAGGGCCTGACGGGAGGCAAGACGGATGTCCTCAAAGCACCCGATCATTTCGATCACCGGTTCCTCCGGTGCCGGCACGACCTCGGTAAAGCGGATTTTTGAGCAAATATTCCGCCGGGAGAACATCGAGGCAGCCTTCATCGAAGGCGATGCCTTCCATCGCTACGACCGCCAGGCGATGAAGGCAAAGGTCGCCGAAGAGCAGGCGAACGGCAATCCGAACTTCACCCACTTCAATGCGGAGGCGAACGAACTCGAAATTCTCGAGCAAGTCTTTGACGAATATTCCCGCCGCGGTTCGGGTCGGACCCGAAGCTACATCCACGACGACGAAGAGGCCGCCCAATACAATGCACCGGCCGGTACGTTCACGGACTGGCGGGAATTCGGCCCGAGCGACCTCCTCTTCTACGAAGGGCTGCACGGCTGCGCGGTAACGGAGCAGGTCAATCTCGCACGCTTCGGAGACCTGAAGATCGGGGTCGTCCCCGTCATCAACCTCGAATGGATCCAGAAGATCCACCGGGACCGGGCGACCCGCGGCTATTCGACCGAGGCAGTCATGGACGTGATCCTGAGGCGTATGCCGGACTACGTGCGCTACATCACACCGCAGTTCACGCTGACGGACATCAACTTCCAGCGTGTGCCGATCGTCGACACCTCCAACCCCTTTGTGGCGCGCTGGATACCGACGGCCGATGAATCGATGCTCGTCATCCGCTTCGCGAAGCCTCGGGGAATCGACTTCCCGTACCTGCTGTCGATGATCCACGATTCCTTCATGTCGCGGGCCAATTCGATCGTCGTCCCCGGCAACAAGCTCGATCTCGCCATGCAGCTCATTCTGACCCCGCTCATCCTGCAACTGATCGAGCGCCGCAATCGCGCGTCCTGAGGAGGATCCCATGCAAGAACAGGCCCTGAAGATGAGTCCAGAACCCATGGCGGTGAGTGATCGCGACATGGCGAACGCCGTTCGTGCGCTGGCCATGGATGGCGTGCAGCGGGCGAATTCCGGTCACCCTGGCATGCCGATGGGCATGGCGGATGTTGCAACGGTCCTCTTCACCCGCTTTCTCAGGATCGACCCCGTCCATCCCGACTGGCCGGACCGCGATCGCTTCGTCCTGTCGGCAGGGCACGGCTCAATGCTGCAGTATGCGCTGCATTATCTCGTCGGCTATCCGGATATGACTATCGAGGAGCTCAAGCGCTTTCGGCAGCTTGGTGCGCGGACGGCGGGCCACCCCGAATACGGGCATGCCAGCGGTATCGAGACGACAACCGGTCCGCTCGGGCAAGGTATCTCGACCGCCGTCGGAATGGCGATCGCCGAACGCCTCGCCAATGCTCGCTTCGGCGACGCTCTGGTCGATCACTACACCTATGTGATCGCTGGCGACGGATGTCTCCAAGAGGGAATCAGCCACGAGGCGATCGATCTCGCCGGTCATCTTCGGCTGTCACGTCTGATCGTGCTATGGGACAACAACTCGATCTCGATCGACGGTCCGACGAGCCTTTCGACCTCGATGGACCAGCTTGCTCGCTTCACCGCGGCCGGCTTCGACGTTCAGGAGGTCGACGGACACGATTTCGAGGCGGTCGAACGGGCGATTGCCCGTGCAAGACAATCCGACAGGCCGTCCCTCATCTCCTGCCGGACGGTGATCGGCAAGGGTGCCCCGAACCTGCAGGGCTCGGAAAAGACCCACGGCGCGCCGCTCGGCGACGCGGAGATTGCGGCCGCCCGCGAGGTGCTTCAGTGGCCGCACGCGCCGTTTGAGGTGCCGGAGGTGATCCTCGATCGCTGGAGCGAGGTCGCCGAACGCGGAAGCGAGGCACGGCGCCGTTGGACGGCGCGGCTCGAAGCCTCGCCGGAAGCCGAGGCGTTCCAGCGAACGCTTTGCAAGGAGCTTCCGGAGACACTGTTCGAGGCGCTCGACGGCTTCCGCCGGGAGCATGTCGAGAAGGCGACCAAGGTTGCCACCCGCAAGGCCTCGGAGATGGTGCTCGGGGTGATCAACGGCCTCACGGACATGACGATCGGCGGCTCTGCGGACCTCACGCATTCTAACCTGACGGTCACCAAGGGAATGGAGGATGTGACGGCGAAGGACTTCTCCGGTCGCTACATCCACTACGGCATCCGCGAGCACGGCATGGC
>DATGWU010000114.1:0-8349 GCA_035299345.1 Rhizobium sp. | reverse complement strand
GGCGGGTGCCGCGGCAATCAAGTTTTTCCCCGCGAACGTTCTCGGGCCGCAGGGCATCGGCGCGATCAGGGCCGTCCTGCCGCCGGAAATTCCGCTCGGCGCCGTCGGCGGCGTGACCGAGGGGGATTTCGCAGCCTATATGCGGGTCAGCGTGCGCTGCTTCGGCCTCGGCTCGAACCTCTACAAGCCGGGCGATGCGGCCGATGTCGTGAAGACCAGGGCAGCCGCGCTCGTCCGTGCCTATGACGAGGCGAAGGCCGTGCAGCGCTGAACAATCCCGGCACAAGCGCCGATGTTCAGCCGCTCGGGTGCGGGCGGCTGAGAACGAAGGCTGCGCAGGCGAGCAGAATGGCGCCGATCAGAAGCTTCAGCCAGATCATGGGCGGCCCGGCGAAGAGCACGATGCCGTAGCTGACGGTCATCAGGCTGACCGATGCGACCTTCGCCGGTCGCGAGATCGCGCCCTGCCGCCGCCAGTCGAGAAGCGGCTTGCCATAGCGGGGATGATCGAGCAGCCATTGCTCGAAGCGCGGTGAGGAACGGGCAAAAAGCGCCGCAGCCAGGATCATGAAGGGCGTGGTGGGCAGCACCGGCAGGAAAATCCCGACGATGCCGACCGCGACCATGATCCAGCCGGCGCCCAGGAGAATGATGCGCATAGCTCTCTCTCGGCGTGTTGCCTCCACTATGTAGGCAATGCGCTTGCGGGGTCAAATACTCTCGAACCGCGCCGGCCGGTTGTCGGTGAAGCAGCTGCCGATCGGCGCTAGCCTTTCTCGGTCTTGTCCTGCTTCGACGCGGCACCAAGTTCCTTCATCGGCGGCATGTCGCGCTCGGCGTTCAGCACATCCGGCATCAGGAACTCCGTGGGCCGCTCGCTGCCGGAATGGTAGACTGCCGCCTTGCCGCCGTAACGCAGGATGCCGAGACGCGCCAGCGTCCTGAGCAACCCATCGAACCAGCCTGCAGATTGAGCTTCTTCGGGTTTCGCCATTATCGCACCTCCAGAAAGGAGAATGTGCGGGCCATGCCGCACAATGACAAGTTGCGCCTGCAGCCGAAGCTGTGCAAGCGAAAACGCGCCAGCGGACGCTCGGGAGGCTGCGGCAAAACGCCGACATGAGGCGATGGCCATGGCCGGCGTGGAACGGCCTGCCGTGATCCGCGTTCCATGAGACACGCAACCGATACCTGTGGCAGGAGAACTATCCGGAGCGTATGATGGGCGTCGTAGATGGCGCCGTCGTGAACCAACCAGTATTGCGGGAGACAGCCTATGGCACGTGAGCCTGTAGAAGCCGCCGATTTGCCTGAACTTTCCATCTCTCCGGAAAAAGTCTGCTTCATCGTCGTAAAGGCGCGAGAATTCGACGCCAAGGACGAGCAGACGATCCCGGATCCGGCCTCCAATCCGTCGGACGATCACATGTACTCGGTGCTCGAGGACAATCCCGACGATCCGGTCGTGGAGGAGATCACCGCGCTGATCGGCGATATGAACGTCGACGAGCAGGTCGATCTGGTGGCGCTTGCCTGGCTCGGACGCGGCGACGGCACCATTGCCGAATGGGGAGATATCCGTGCCGAGGCGGCACGGGCACACAACAACAAGACCGCCGAATACTTGCTCGGCCTGCCGCTTCTCGCCGACTACCTCGAAGAGGCGCTGTCGCAGTTCGACATGTCCTGCGCCGATTTCGAGCTCGGCCGCCTCTGAGCGGACTGACATCACCTGAGCAACGAAAGAGCGGGCGCTGACAGCGCCCGCCCGATTTCGGTCCTGTTCAGTCCGGGGTCACGGCCGAGGCATATGGCCCCTTCTCGCCGTCATGCTCGGCAAACCGCACCTTGGTGCCTTCACCCAGTGTGCCCCAGCTCTCCGAGGTCAGGCTCTCGCGCCGGAAGAAGTATTCCCGGCCGTCTGCGCCGAGGATGAAACCGAAGCCCTCGTCCGGGACGACGCGGGCGACAGTTCCCCGCATCGCGACCGGATGTTCCTTCACCCGATAGGAGGTCATCTTGCGAGCGACGTCCTCGAGCTGGCGCTGCGCCGCGTCGAAGCTGTCGCGGATCGCGACGAGAACGTCTTCGTGGGCGTGGTTCTCCTCCGACTCGCGGCCGACGACGATCTCGCGGCCCGGAACCTTGATGTTGACCCGGACGTGGTAGATCTTGCCCTTCTGGCTGTGCCTGTGCGGAGCCTCTATCACGACGCTGCAGGAGGTGATGTGATCGTGAAAGCGCCCGAGGCGCTCGATCCTTTCATGCACGGCAGCTTCTACCGCTTCCGAATGGTCCATGCCTCGGAACGTGACGCGGGGTGTGACTTCCATAATTGTTCTCCAGACGCTGTTGCCGGGTACGATGGCGGCAGAGCCGCGACAGGCTGAGGTCACCCCGGCAGATGACCGGCCCCGATGGACGAACCCGTCATTCCGGGCCGCGTCCAGCCTCCCATTCATCCTGTTCTTCTTCGGCAAGAAGCACATCCAGGATTCTTGCTGCCGCGCTCTCGGGCGACAGATGTCGTTCGGGCGTCGTCTCGTCATCGCCCATCGACCATGCCATGGCCTGTTCGAGCGCTGCGATATCGCCGCCGCAGACGAGTATTTCGGTGACTTTCCAATCGGGGAGGTGGCCGCAGATGCGGCGAATGTCGCTACCGGTGAGCTGTGATTGTGACACCATGTCGGCATTCCTTTCTCGACCGCGTTGACTAGAATGGAAGCGCCGTTTGCGCATCGATGTGTTGATCAAGGTCAAGTCGACCAAGATCCCTGCTTGAGGGAATTCTAAAATTACCGCTTTGCCGGGCGGCAGTCCACACGGGAACCTGGAGATGAGACTCTTCCTCTGCGGCGATGTGATGACCGGGCGCGGGATCGACCAGATCATGCCACGCCATAGCGATCCCGAGATCCGCGAGCCCTATATGCGCTCGGCGCTCGGCTATGTCGGGCTCGCCGAGCAGAGATCGGGACCAATCCCGCGAGCCGTCCCGCCCGACTATATCTGGGGGGACGCGCTCGCGGACATCGAGGGGCGAAAGCCCGACCTCCGCATCGTCAATCTCGAGACCAGCGTCACCGACCGCGGCAGCCCGGAACCGAAGGGCATCAACTACCGCATGCATCCTGCCAACATCGCCTGTCTCGCCGCCGCCCGCGTCGACTGCTGCGTGCTCGCCAACAACCATGTCGGCGACTGGGGAACGGTGGGAATGACGGATACGCTGGACAGCCTGCACAAGGCAGAGATTGCGATCGCAGGCGCCGGCTTCGATGACGCCGCCGCAAGACGACCGGCGATCCTCGACCGTGGCCGCGACGGCAGGCTGCTCGTCTTCGCCTATGCCTTTCCGTCGAGCGGCACGCCGCTTGCTTGGGCGGCAGGAAGACACCGCCCCGGCGTCAACCTGCTCAACTCCCCCGACCGCGAAAGCGCCGTCCGGGTCGCAGGAGACGTCGCCGCCTGGCGAAGGCCGGGCGACACCGTCCTGCTTTCACTGCACTGGGGCGCCAACTGGGGCTACGGTATCGCCGAGGCACATCGCACCTTCGCCCATCGGGTCATAGAGGAGGTGGACGTCGACATCCTCCACGGACATTCGTCGCACCATCCGATCGCCATCGAAATCCATCGCGGACGTCCGGTCCTCTATGGCTGCGGCGACTTCATCAACGATTACGAAGGCATCGGCGGCAACGAGGAATACCGCCCGGACCTCGTGCTCGGCTATGTGCTGGACTACGATATCGCGCACGGGCTGCGCGCACTGGAAGCCCTGCCCTACCGCCTGCGGAAATTCCGCCTCGAGCGCGCATCGGCGGAAGACGTCGAGTGGCTGGCGGCGCGGCTCGACCGGCAAAGCCAACACTTCGGGCACCGGGTCCAAACAAGCGACCGGAGTTCGCTGACGTTCCTCCCGTGACCGGACGCGCCTCAGCGCTGCCACAGAATCTCGTTGACCTCGAGAGGCACGGAGAGGTCGGGATGGAATGGGATGATCCGTGCTGTGAAATCCGACACCGGCCGATCTGCCGGCGCACGGACCGTAAAGAGATTCCACCCGCCCGAGGTCGCGGCCGGCGGGGCGCGATCCATGACCGCCGTGACGACGGGCCACGCTGCCGTCGCGTCGGCATAGAGCTCGACGCGTACACACTCGGCCGGAAGATCGTCGAGATAGACCTCGGCAGAGAAGATGTGCTCGTTCTCGGACGAGTTCGAACGGACCTCGCCGAAATGAACATGCGGCCAGCCCCGGCGGAGCTCGGTCTTCCACCCGCAGAGCGCATGCGCGAGGTCGCCGCCGTCCGCCGAGCGTGCGGCAAAAGCCCGAGCACCGGGCAGATAGAAGTCCTCGGTATATTCCCGCACAGCCCTGTTGGCAGAAAAGTGCGGGGTCAGCCCCGCCATGCTTTCGCGGATGCGATCGACCCAGCGCAGCGGGACGCCCGAGGCATCGCGTTCGTAAAATTCCGGAACGATGTCGCGCTCGAGGTGCTCGTAGAGCTCTGCCGCCTCACGCCGGTCGAGATCGGCGAAGTCCTGATGCTCGGCACCATCACCGATCGCCCAGCCGACCTCCGGAGTGAAAGCTTCCGCCCACCAGCCGTCGATTTCGGAGAGATTGAGCCCGCCATTGACGAGGATCTTCATCCCGCTCGTCCCGCTCGCCTCCCACGGACGGCGGGGCGTGTTGATCCAGACGTCCACCCCCTGCACCAGCACCTGAGCGAGCTGCATATCGTAGTCACGCAGGAAGACGACCCGTGAGCGAACGTCCTCCCGCCTGGCGAAGTCGATCCATCGCTTGATGAGCGCCTGTCCGGCGGTATCCCGCGGATGCGCCTTGCCGGCAACGACGAGCTGTACCGGCCGGCGCGTATCGGCAAGGAGGCGCAGCAGGCGTTCCTCGTCGGAGAGCAGGAGATCGGGACGCTTATAGGTGGCAAACCGCCGGGCGAAGCCGAGCGTCAGGGCGTCGGGATCGAAGATCGCGCGCGCCTCCTCGATCTCGCCCGAGGGAGTGCCATCCTCCGCCAGTTGACGGCCGCAACAGTCCCGCACCTTTGCGACCAGCTGCGCGCGTCCCGCCGCCCGCAGCTGCCAGATCCGCGCTGCCGGCACATCGCGTATCGCCGCCTCGTGCCCCGCGAGATCGCCGCGCCACCGGTCCTTGCCGGTCATCTCCGTCCAGAATGCGTCGGCCTCCGACGAATCCCAGGTCGGCACGTGGATGCCGTTGGTCACGTGCCCGACCGGAACCTCGCTTGCCGGCCAGCGGGGAAAGAGCGGTTGCAGCAGGACCTTGCTCACATCTTCGTGGAGGGCGCTGACGGCATTGACCGCGCCGCTCGCCCGCACCGCGAGATAGGCCATGTTGAACGGCTCGGCGGCATTCTGCGGATCGGATCGCCCGAGCGCCAGGAACTCGTCGAGAGAGAGACCGAGCTTCCGCTCGGCGTAGTGGCGGAAGAGACGGACGATCATCTCGGGAGGAAACCGGTCGACCCCCTCGGCAACCGCCGTGTGCGTCGTGAAGAGATTGCCGGCGCGCGTGGCAAGCAGCGCCTCGGCGAAAGGAACCCCATGGTCCTGCATGAAGAAGCGCGCCCGCTCCAGAGCCGCGAAGGCCGCATGGCCGTCATTCATATGGCAGATCTCGGGATCGAGACCGATTGCCCTCAGGAGCCGCCACCCGCCGATGCCGAGCAGCATCTCCTGTTTCAGGCGCGTTTCCGGGCCTTCTCCGTAAAGTTCGCCGGTGACGCAGCGGTAGGCGGGTGGATTGGCCGGATCATTGAGGTCGAGGAGGAAGAGCCGTGTGCGCCCGACCTGCACTTCCCAGGTTCTGGCCCAGAGCCTGTAGCCGGGCAGTTCCAGCTCCAGTCGCAGCCACTCGCCGCTCGGTTCACGCAGCGGCCTGAGCGGCAGCTGCTCCGGCTCGTTGACGGGGTAGAGCGCCTCCTGCCGTCCGTCCGGCGTAATCGACTGGCGGAAATAGCCGCGCGCGTAAAGAAGCCCCACCCCGACCACCGGCACGCCGAGGTCACTCGCGGCCTTCAGCTGGTCGCCCGCGACATTGCCGAGACCGCCGGAATAGATCGGCAGCGCCTCGTCGAGCATGAACTCGGCGCTGAAATATGCGACCGTCCGCAGCCCACTGCCCGGATGGGCCTCCTGGAACCACCCAGGTGCCAGCCGCAGCCGGCGCGATTCGGCAAGCTGTGCGGCCAGGTTTGCAGAGAACGTCCGGTCGGAGAGAAGTGCCCGGATCCGGTCGCGGGAGACGCTCCGCAGGATCGTCCACGGATTGCGCGAGAGCGCCCACATCTCCGCGTCGAGCGCCTGCCAGATGGCATCCGTTGCATGGTTCCAAGACCAACGGATGTCGAGGGCGAGCTCCCGCAACGCATCGAAGCCCTGAGCGAATTCGGTCTCAGTCAGCACTCTTCCCTCCGCGTCGAAGGCGGTCGGTCGATCACCGCGTCGGCGCGGCTGACCCGACAGCGAATTCTAGCAGCATTCAGGGATTCGGCTATCCCGTTGAAATCGAAGGTTCCGCATACGACATCCGGTCGGCATCCTCGCTTGCCGATTGACAATGCGCGGCAAGCAGTCTTAGCATTCGCCCATTCACCAGGGGGGTCCCGCCAAGGGGCTGAGATACTGCTGAGCGATCCCCGACGAGGGCAAGCAGCGCAGTGACCCGTTGAACCTGATCCAGTTCATACTGGCGTAGGGACGGTGCGAGCGCTGAGACGATTGCGGAATCCGTGACAGGACCGCGAGAGGCGTATTTCTCATCATTCCGGCGTGGAACTGGGTCTCCAAACACCAACTTGGAGCCTCAACCATGAACATTGCCGCAACCAGACCGATACTGCAGGTGACGACCGGTCCCCTGCCCGCCTCGCGCAAGATCCACATCGAAGGAGAGCAACACGGCGACATCCGCGTGCCGATGCGGGAAGTCGCCCTGCATCCGACCTCCGGCGAGCCGCCGGTCGTCCTGTACGATTCCTCCGGCCCCTACACCGACCCCTCCGCGACCATCGACATCAAGGCCGGCCTGCCGCGGCTGCGCGAGCGCTGGATCGCCGCCCGCGGCGATGTCGGAAGCTATACCGGCCGACACGTGCTGCCGGAAGACAACGGCTTTGCCTCCGGCGAGCGGCTGGTGCCGGAATTTCCGGTCCGTAACACACCCTCGCGTGCGAGCAACGGCAAGGCAGTGACACAGCTCGCCTATGCGCGCGCCGGCATTATCACGCCGGAGATGGAGTTCGTCGCCATCCGCGAAAATCTCGGCCGCAAGGCGGCGAAGGAGGCGCTCATCCGCGACGGCGAGAGCTTCGGTGCTCACATCCCCGATCACGTGACGCCGGAGTTCGTGCGCCAGGAGATCGCCGCCGGCCGGGCGATCATCCCCGCGAACATCAACCATCCGGAAAGCGAGCCGATGATCATCGGCCGAAACTTCCTCGTGAAGATCAACGCCAATATCGGCAACTCCGCCGTCACCTCATCGATGGAGGAGGAGGTCGAGAAGATGGTCTGGGCGATCCGCTGGGGCGCCGACACCGTCATGGACCTCTCGACCGGCCGCAACATCCACAACATCCGTGACTGGATCATCCGGAACTCGCCGGTGCCGATCGGCACCGTGCCGCTCTACCAGGCGCTCGAAAAGGTCGGCGGCATCGCCGAGGACCTGACTTGGGAGCTCTACCGCGACACGCTGATCGAGCAGGCGGAACAGGGCGTCGATTATTTCACCATCCATGCCGGTGTCCGGCTCCACTACATCCCGCTCACCGTCAACCGCGTCACCGGCATCGTCTCACGCGGCGGCTCGATCATGGCGAAGTGGTGCCTGCATCATCACCGGGAGAGCTTCCTTTACGAGCACTTCGAGGAGATCTGCGACATCTGCCGTGCCTATGACGTCTCGTTCTCGCTCGGTGACGGCCTGCGCCCCGGCTCGATCGCCGATGCCAACGACGCCGCGCAGTTCGCCGAACTGGAGACGCTGGGCGAACTCACGCAGATCGCCTGGGCGAAGGATTGCCAGGTGATGATCGAAGGCCCCGGCCATGTTCCCATGCACAAGATCAAGGAGAACATGGACAAGCAGCTGAAGACCTGCGGCGAGGCGCCGTTCTACACGCTTGGACCGCTGACCACCGACATTGCGCCGGGCTACGACCACATCACCTCCGGCATCGGTGCGGCGATGATCGGCTGGTTCGGCACCGCCATGCTCTGCTACGTGACGCCGAAGGAGCATCTGGGGCTCTCCACGTCGGACAGCGAGCGCGGCTACCCGCCGAGCATCGGCAC
>DATGWU010000113.1:0-3245 GCA_035299345.1 Rhizobium sp. | reverse complement strand
GGAAAGAGCCTGAGAACGGCAGCGGCGACCGCCTGCCCCGCCTTCTCCATCAGGCCGAAGGAATCAATGCCCGACGCCGCGGCCGCAGCGTCCACCTCTCCCATCGCCGACGGCGTCAGCAGCCAGTTGTCATGTCCCTTTGCCATACCGCCATTGAACGCATTCCGGATGGAAAGACAACAGGCATCACAGTCACGGCACGGATGAGCAAACAGGATGCATTTGCCTATTTTATAATCACCAAACGCCCGCTTTGGAGGCATATCCGGCATTTGCAAATTCCGTCGAAAAATCGGTCGATTTCGCCCTCCTGCGGCATTTTTGCTCGAATTTCACGACCGTTTTCTCCGGAAATGCGCGCGATGGACCCCTGCAACTCGAAAAATCCGGCATTTTTTCGAAAAACCTGTCGCCAACTGGCACGGCACGTGCATCAATATGGGCGAGTGGGATCATCCTGCTGCAATGAGAGAAGCGGAGAGAAATTTTCTCATGAAAAAGATCGAAGCGATCATAAAGCCGTTCAAGCTCGACGAAGTGAAGGAAGCCCTTCAGGAAGTCGGCCTGCAGGGCATCACCGTCACGGAGGCCAAGGGGTTCGGTCGCCAGAAGGGACATACCGAGCTTTACCGGGGGGCGGAATACGTCGTGGATTTCCTGCCCAAGGTGAAGGTCGAGGTTGTCCTGGCGGACGAAAACGTGGAAGCCGTCATCGACGCGATCCGCAACGCCGCCCAGACGGGCCGGATCGGCGATGGAAAGATCTTCGTTTCGAATGTGGAGGAAGTCGTCCGCATCCGTACCGGCGAAACCGGCGTCGACGCCATCTAAAACATCCGTCCTCTTCCGGAGGCGGACCAGTCTATCGTCATCTCACCCAAGGAATTCGATAATGACGACCGCAAACGACATTCTGAAGCAAATCAAGGATAACGACGTCAAGTTCGTCGACCTGCGCTTTACCGACCCGAAGGGCAAGCTGCAGCACGTCACGATGGACGTCTGCTGCGTCGATGAGGACATGTTCGCCGACGGCGTCATGTTCGACGGCTCCTCGATCGCCGGCTGGAAGGCGATCAACGAGTCCGACATGGTGCTGATGCCCGATCCGGCCACGGTTCACATGGACCCGTTCTTCGCCCAGTCGACCATGGTCATCATGTGCGACATCCTCGATCCCGTTTCCGGCGAAGCCTATAACCGCGACCCGCGCGGCACGGCCAAGAAGGCGGAAGCCTACCTCAAGGCGTCGGGCATCGGCGACACGATCTTCGTCGGTCCGGAAGCCGAATTCTTCGTCTTCGACGACGTGAAGTACAAGGCCGATCCCTACAATACCGGCTTCAAGCTCGACTCGTCGGAACTGCCGTCGAACGACGACACCGACTACGAAACCGGCAACCTCGGCCACCGTCCGCGCGTCAAGGGCGGCTATTTCCCGGTTCCGCCGGTCGACAGCCTGCAAGACATGCGCTCCGAGATGCTGACCGTGCTCGCCGAAATGGGCGTCACCGTCGAAAAGCATCACCATGAGGTCGCCGCCGCCCAGCACGAGCTCGGCGTCAAGTTCGACGCCCTGGTGCGCAACGCCGACAAGATGCAGATCTACAAGTATGTCGTGCACCAGGTCGCCAATGCCTACGGAAAGACCGCGACCTTCATGCCGAAGCCGATTTTCGGCGACAACGGCTCAGGCATGCACGTCCACATGTCGATCTGGAAGGACGGCAAGCCGACGTTTGCCGGCGACGAATACGCCGGTCTTTCCGAAACCTGCCTCTACTACATCGGCGGTATCATCAAGCATGCCAAGGCGATCAACGCCTTCACCAACCCTTCGACCAACTCCTACAAGCGTCTGGTCCCCGGCTATGAGGCACCGGTGCTGCTCGCCTATTCGGCGCGCAACCGTTCGGCGTCTTGCCGCATTCCGTTCGGCTCCAACCCGAAGGCCAAGCGCGTCGAAATCCGCTTCCCCGACCCGACCGCCAACCCGTATCTCGCCTTCGCCGCGATGCTGATGGCCGGCCTCGACGGCATCAAGAACAAGATCCACCCCGGCAAGGCGATGGACAAGGACCTCTACGACCTGCCGCCGAAGGAACTGAAGAAGATCCCGACGGTTTGCGGCTCGCTGCGCGAGGCTCTCGAATCGCTGGACAAGGACCGCAAGTTCCTGACCGCCGGCGGCGTCTTCGACGACGACCAGATCGATTCGTTCATCGAGCTGAAGATGCAGGAAGTCATGCGCTTCGAAATGACCCCGCATCCGGTCGAATACGACATGTACTACTCGGTCTGATCCGGGTTTCCTCCGGCTCTCGGGCCGGCGGACGAACAGGCCGGCGACGCCATGCGTCGCCGGTTTTTCTTTTTTTTGCAGCATGAAGAGCCTGTTTCTTCAGGTGGCTTGTGAGATGCACCGATGAGAAATCAGCTTTTCTCGCGTGTCGGAGCGCGATAGCTTTCCCTCTTGAGACTCGCCTGCCCACGCCGCCGCGCAAAACCCTTCCGTCTTTCTCCGGAGTTCCGATGACCGACCGCAGCAAGGCCGCGCAACCGCGGGCGCTCGACTGGCTTCTCTATTTCCTGGCGCCGGTCTTTTTCTCCAGCAACCTCATCTTCGGCCGCGGCATCACCGGCGAGATCGCTCCCTTCACGACCGGCTTCCTGCGCTGGATGGGATCGGCGATCATCATCTTTCCCTTCGTCTATGCCGAGCGGCGGACCTGCCTCGCCTTCGTGCGGAGCCACACGGCGATCTGGCTGGTGCTCGGCTTTCTCGGCATGGGCATCTGCGGCGGCTTCGTCTACTGGGCGCTGACGCTCACCACTGCCTCGAACGCGACGCTGATCTACACCACCTCGTCGCTCTTCATCATCCTGCTGCAATGGCTGCTACAGGGGCGGCGCATCCGTCCGGGCGAACTGCTCGGCATGGTGATCGCCTTTTCCGGCGTCGCCGTCATCGTGCTCAAGGGGGACTGGTCGGCGGCGAAGAGCTTCACCTTCAACATAGGCGACCTCGGCATTCTGGTCGCGGCGATCGCCTTCGCGCTCTATTCGCTCTTGCTGCGGCATCCGGGCGTCGCGGCGATGCCGCCGCTGCCGCTCTTCGGCCTTCTGGCGTTTTCAGGCGCCATCGTGCTCCTGCCGCCCGCTCTTTACGAAGTGGCGACGGGCGGGCTGCTGCCCGACAGCGCGAGCGACTGGACGAAGCTTGCCGGGATCATCGCCTTCGCCTC
>DATGWU010000112.1:0-11273 GCA_035299345.1 Rhizobium sp. | reverse complement strand
CCTCAGCGTCCATGATCGTGGACGAGAGCCATCGGTTGAACTCGCGCTACCTCGCGCCGTCTCGGCGATCGCTCGTCTTCGAACAGAGTCCAGCCATCTGGACGTCGTGTCTGTCGGCAACCTTAATGGGGAACCAGGGGCTTGATGGACTTCTCGCGTTCCATGAACGGCGAGCATCGATCTATGTGCCCCCCGAGATCACGGCTCGGATCAACGACAACCTCAAGCGGGGCCGCGAGCGGTCCGCGGAACTTGGGCAACTCCAAGCGCTGAAGCAGGGCTTCGAGGATCGTCAACGCTCCGGCATGGCAGATCTCTTTCTGTCAGAAGCGGACCTTGAGCGACCGGTTAGGGAAGCCGAAGGTCGCCTGGCTTCCAAGCGTCTCGATCCCCGTGAGATTCAGGCAGACATGGCAGATGCTTTGGCCCCCTACGTCATCAGGCGGCAACGTCACTGTGTCGGGGAATCCAAAGTCCGCGGCCCGGGCATCTTCGCCTACCCTGAAATCGAAAGCATCAGGATCGACGTGGACCTGACAGCCACACAGTCGGCGATCCTAGCAGAAATCAGGAAACTTGCCGAGAGCATCTCGACCGGCACGACCCTCGTCTCCGCCGATCCCAAACGCGCCGGTCACACGGAAGTCCGCTTCCACGACAAGGCACGCATCCACATCCGTAACTTTCTCGCCGTGCTTAGATCCTCGATCACGTTTGCTCGGGAAGACTGGGAGTTCCGCCGAGCCGTCGATGCGGATCCACGAGGTCGGACGTCGATCGGTGAGAGTCTTCGACGCTCCGAACGAGAAAGTCGTGGCGGCAAAACGGAAACGATCCCCACTTTGCCGAAGAGCGGCGAACTCCCCTTGGATCGGAGAACGTCCACGCCGATCTGCGATCGCATTGGGGAATTGCTCCAGAGGCCGGAGTTGGATGCGATCGACGAGCAACGCGCCGAACACATGGCAGAAATGCTCAGTCAACATCGACAGGTGATATTCCTTTCAGAGCGGATCGGCGTTCTGGAGGTCTACGCGCGCCTGCTCTCGTCTCGCAAAGGCCCCAAGCCGGACGTGATCCTCGTGGCCGCAAGCCATAAGCTCGGATCTGGAAGCGGTGTCACAGTCGCCAGGAATGGCGCTGAGGCCCAAGAATACCTCGCCCTCGATGGCAGGAAAGCGGTCGATGATCGACGGCGGGCGATGTTCATGACCTTTCAAATGGCGGAAGGCATCAATCTTCAGCGGGCGCGTGCTCTGGGCATCATCGGCGTGACGTCCGACATCAAAAGCATGCTTCAGGGACTGGGGCGGATCGACCGTATCGACAGTCCGCACGCCAAGATAACCTATACCACCTTCGACCTCCCTGGCCTGGTGCTGTCCTCTGACAAGAAAGGCAGGGACCGCATCGAGTCCATCGCCTTGCTTTCGGGCGTTGGCGCTGCAGACCTCACGGACGAGTATCTCGAGTTCTCGGCCGGCGACCTGACCGACATGATCCTGGAGCAGCACAAGAAACCGCGGCCGCTTCGCCGCAATAACCTCTATGATCTGGTCGAAGACATGCGGCTTGAGCTGCCAAGCGATCTCCTCCGAACCATGGAGCGCATCAAGCCTCAGAGTCTTTGGGGCGCTGAGCTTTGTCTTCTCGCCGGCAAGTCACCGATGACCATCATCGCCCTTGGTGGGCGCTCACCGTCGCTGGTCGAGGCGTCTTATCTTCCGCCCAGACTGCTGGCCGTCCGCGAGATTGACGATCGTCAAGAAATCATCCGGGATCAGCCGGAAGTGACAAGGCTGCTACGCGAGGTCTACGGCGAGACCGTTAAGGCTGGAAAGCACCAAGATCGGCCGACAGATGCAGAGTTGAGTTCTGTGCTCGAGGGCCTCCAGCCGACGTTGGAAGGTCTCGCACACTGGGATATTCGTCCCGAACGTACGGTTTCACTCTTGGAGTCTTTGGATAGGTTTCTCGCGTCCGGCCCCTCCAAGAACCAAGGCTACAACCGGTTCGGACATCTGACGCTCCCGTCCCTTGAAAAGCTGGCGGAGGCCTGGGCCCAAGAGCTCGACCCGTACTGGATAGAAGCCAAGAAGGACGTCAGCCAACGCAGCGAAAAGGAAAGAGAGATCCCGGATTATCTGGGGATCGATACCATTTATGGGTTCTTTGAGCAGCAGCCACCGAAGGCGCTCTCGGAAGTGCGCGCCCGGATGGAGGAGTTGCTCAAGGCAGCGGAGCAAGCGTCACGAAGCGCAAACACACAGATCTTGGATCGGATCGCAGTGATATTTCAGACGAAGTAAACGCTCAAATATTGAGAGATCTATGGCCTTGATAAGTATGATCTTTTGGGCAGCCCAGTGCGACCAGTTCTGTGTACTAAACGTAGTGCTAGAGGATAGCGCTAATACCACTGAAAGATATCCCAAGAGAGGCAAGGATCACCGTAAGCCAGAACTGAAAGCGGATCAGAGGCGATGGATGGCTCGTGAGGTATATGAGCATTCCCCGTAACCGAGGCACAAAATAGGCCTCCACTAGGTCCCCGTCCTTTGCGCCCAATTGAAGCTGGCAATCATACTGGAGTCCGATCGCAACATTCCTGATGTTACCGCCAGGCACGCATCTCAGCAGGCGTACGATACTCACCGGCTTCTCCCCGCCGCGGTAAGTGATCTCAACGAAACTATCGCGCGAAACCTCGTGCTGCTTATAGAAACGCGTCCCAACCCATGCGACTCCCAAGTCCACCTGGTGGCCAACAAGTTTGCTGTCACCAATCCCAACGACGCGAGAATCCCCAAGCTTCCTAATCATGTTTCCCTTACCCTGATCTGACTCACATCGCTATTCGCTCAGATTGCGCAGCAGCGAGTGGTGGTCGTCATAGCCGTGATGCGCCAGCGCCTTGAGTGCCTCTACCCGACCTTTGCGATGGTGATTGGTGTCAACGACATGATTGATCGCCCGAAGGCGTCTCAGATGATCCTCGGGCAAGGCGTGGTGATGGCTGCCAGCGAGCACCAAAGCCAGATACCAATCGAATGGCTGGAGTTCAGGCTGGGTAGTGCTTGCGAGATAGGTTGTTGCAGTGACCGTTGCTCCGGTCGAAGCGCAGGTCACGCGGAAGCCATCCTCACGGTCGTAGCCGTAGCCAACGCCTTCAGCGCTATCGAGTTGAGGCAACTCGGTCCGTTCGATCTCGAAGAGCACGCCGGGGGTAACAACCTCCCGAGACCCGGACGTAACTAGCGTCGCCTTACCTGAACCGTCTTTACTCGGCTTACTGAATTCCAGTCCGAAACCTTGAGCGGTTGCCGTTCCGATCACACGGGCCGTGCTGCATCGCGCTTTCAGACGCGCCGGCAGCATGTTCGATCCGTAGGCGAAATAGGTAAAACTCATCGACCGTCTCCAATCTAGATATTCTAAAGACCGAATGCCTTGGCCTTCGGCCCTCTATGCTAGCTACGAATTCTCGCTTTCAACCGAAAAGATTTTCCTGCAAATTGTTCTGTGTCTGCGCATCAATGCTTCTGGATCGACGCCGAGCCGCTCGGCATATTGCGCGCTTAGACCCTCCATCACCTGCGTGAACGAGAGAGCCAAAAACTCCTCCTCGGAGAGATGCGTCCGACGATACGTCTGCTCCAGAAGAGGGGCGATGTGGCGGGCTATCTTCTGGCGCTCAGCACCCGACATTGGGGCCGCGAGACATGCCTGCAAACACCAAAGACATGTCGCCCAACATTCGATTAGATCGGCTGGCAACTGATCATGATCTGTATCGAGTTTTAGCCTGTAGACCACAGGGGTCCGGCCACCAAATATCTTGAAGAGCAAACGCCCTATCACAAGCGGCCAGCTATTGGGATCTGCCTCGACGGGGAGCACCTGCAGCGAAGTCCTCCCTTCTTGTTTGTCCTTCTCGTTGTCTTTGCCCTTCCAGCCTGCGGCGCAGATGATCATCAACAGCGCACGCAAACGCAGGAAGTCACGCGGCGACAGTTGGTCTTGCTCCTGTTTCAGGTCGATCCGTTTCGAAAAGTTGTTCGCCGCAGAAACAAGCTGATCCATTGTCGCCTTACGCTGTTTGGCGCGGCGGCGACGCTCTTCTTCGTCGGGCTCGTGTCGTAACTCCGGCTTGCGCTTGAGCTCAAAGTCCTCGCCCGCCGCCATGGCGGCCTCCGCGTCTCCGGTTTCGTCGCCGAGGTCAAAGGCTGCTTTCAGCGCTTCTTCGTCTTCCTCTTCGGCGGCCAGCAGAGCACTCAATCCAACGATGCGGTTCAGAAATCCACGAACGATCGAAACATCGCTTCCACCCAAGCTGGTGTGCAGAACAGCACCGGATTGATGTCGGCGACGCCCTGCAATGAAGTCTTCATAGCTCAGCTTACGATGGCTGTTGGCGGCGCCATCGTCCGCAGGTTCTTGAGCCTTAGGGATGGAGACGCCTTCGCCACTTGCCTCTGCATCGGTATCCTCAATCTTTTCCAAGACATCGAGAATTTCGAGCAAGGCCAGGCTTGCTTCGGTTTCACCGTCGAGTTGGGCAAGCACGTTCTCGGTTCTTCGCGAATATGTCTCGCGTATCGATGCCTGTAAGACATCAATATGAGTAATGATAGCCGGAGCAAAACCCTCGGCTTCGACGAACCTAGCGAAGGCCGGGATGTCGTCTGTAGCATCTACGTGGTAGCGCAGCTTTCCAGACCCATTGTCGTGTAGCCTCGACGGCGATGCGCCGATTGCTGAACCCGACACATTGAGGAGTTCGATCTCGCGGTTCTCAGGATCGCTGATATGAGCCGCCGGGCGCCAGCTCAGCGTATCCCCATGAAGAGAGAATGTGCCGGTCCGGCGATGGAAGAGCCCTTCTAGTTCTAGAGCATCCTCGTAGTGCAACTCTGGCAAGTCTTCAGGCTCGACGCGCCTTTCATCCTGCAGGATTTTCTCAAGACCAAGTGCTCTAGCGGTGCCTCTTGACGGCAATCGACGGTAAAGGCTCGCCTCTTCATTGTGCCCCCCCACGCCTGCTGTTCCAAGAGCTGCAAGCGTGCAATTCGCACTGCCGATCAGCAGGTGGTCGGCACTGTCAGTTTCAGCAACTAGAGCTTTGGCATGAATGAAACGCCCACCTTCGAAGCCGTCCCGGCGGTAGAGTTTTAGGTTTGGGAGCTTGTCAACAGCATCCCGTGGAAACAGCTCGGTTTCCGGGTCGATGAGCACGGCAATCTCCTTCGGCGCTAGTCTGTCCGCCAAAAAAGAGAGCGCAGTGAGTTGCTCGTCCCAGTAGGGACTGACGACGATCAAGCGTTTGACCGCCTCATCGATCAAGGCTGTATAGCGAGGACCAATGCCAGAATTCGGTCTCGCCAAAAGCAACGCAGCCTTTGTGCCATCGGCCAAAGTGACCAATCCCTCGGCTGGAGTTGCGCTCCGTAACCATGCAGATCGGTTCAACATCCATTCTTGCTGCATTGGGAGCATCGGGTCGGATTCATCGATGAAACCGCGAAGATATTCCCAAGCCTGGGCGATCAACGCCTGCTCGCCATCTTGCTCGGCCCCGCAATTCAAAAGTGCTACCAGTTCCAGGTTCCCAGCAAGTCCGGCCGCGGTCAGGTTTGCGGAACCGATAATGAGGCGGCCGCCCTTGCGACCCACCTGCAAGAAGAGCTTCGGGTGGAAAAGCCTTTGTGTGGTAGCTCCGGCGGTCGTGTAGAGCTTGCCAGCTTGCCGCGGCAACAACGACGCACCGCCGAGGGCGTGCGTAATCATTCGTCCATCCGCGACGACCATGTTGTTGCGGCACCCGGCACCGCGAACACGTGGCAGCACGATGTTCTCATATGCATCGAAGTCAATACCGAAAGTCGTAGCGATACTGCTGTGATATCCCTTGTCCGCAAAACGCTCGTAAAGCCTCATGTCTGCGCAGCCTCCTGTCCTTTGGAGGTGAGGCCTTCATCGCTGAGCAGACCCACGTCTTTGAGGAACGTAATGGCAGGCCCCAAGCGAGGGTTGGTGAAGACTGGTCCGTCTTTTCCTCGTAGGCGGAGTTTTCCGTCATCAGTTTCAATAAGAAAAGTATAGTCGCCCTGGTGCCGCAGCTTGCGCAGCGCGACCCACAGGTGGCGCCGAATCACCCGCTCTTCGAGCAAACGCTCGATCGTCTTTCGGAAAGGCGCATCGAGATGGCGATCGAGAAAGCGCGTCTCACTCAGTACAGATCGAAATGCATCGGGGTTGAAGCCGCCAAGCGGCCCCTTCAGGTCTGCACCAGTTCCCTCGATCCGGCGATGCAAGATCGCGAGCAAACGCACGGCTTGAGCGGCCGCGCTCGGTGCGCAGACACGAGCATCGTCACGACCTGCACGGATGATCTCGTTGGCCAAAGCAATCTCAGAGTCGGGATCGTTTGCATCGAATGCGTTGGGCACAGGTTCAGCGGCGGCGATGAAAGCCATCCAGCTCGACGGCTCAACTTCCAACTCCGCGAGTATCGTGTCAGCACAACGGCCGATCAGGCGCGCCATACTGAGGCCAGCGGGGTGCTCACCCAGAACGTCGAGCGTGAACTTCAACAAAGTCTCATTGGCGATGTGGCAAAGATCGTTGGCTTGGTACACCCACCAGCGCGAACGTTGTGCCTCCAATGCCAGATCTTCGAGGATGAGTGCATTGCCATCTTGATCTTGTCCGGCATAGAGGACCCAGCGAATTTCATCGGCGCGGGGCTCCCTTCCCAGCAACTCTGCAGCCTTCAAGATCAACTGGATGCTCAATTTACGCGACAAGGCGCCCGCGGTTGGCGCATTCGAGCGGGTCAAGAGTATGTCTTCGTAGAGGCCTTGCTCTGTGCTTCCTGAGACAATCCGCGACGGCAAAAGGGGTGCCAGTTCGTCAAGCTCTTCCCGCGAAACTTCGCCCCGCTCCACAATTGAAAAGTACGCATCGGCGGTAGAGCCGAGCGTATCTTCGAAGGCCTGCGCCAGTCCCTCTCCGAGCGGCTTACTCGGAAGCGGAATGTCGTGCTCATCTGACCGATCAAAGATTCCAATCTCAAAGAGCTGACTGCGATAGGCAGCACCAAAGGCACCCCAAGCCTGCTTGAGATAATAGGTCTCGCTGCCTGGTTCGGCCGCCGCCGCAAATTCGATGGTGTCGCCGATTTGACTTTCTAGCGTTTTGGTTGCCCAGTCGGTTCCAGCAACGCCGGACTCGCCACCATGGTGGCTGGCCAGCAGCGCGTATAACGCCTCAGCGCGACGGACATACCGCTTCCAATTGTTTGGATCTGTATCTCCAACCTGCTTTGCGTAGCGCTGAGCGAGCCAAGCATAGAGACCATAGTAGCGCATTCGTAGCGTCACGTTCGAGATGCCGGGGAGGAATGTTTGGTAAAGATTGACGCTACTATTCTGCATCCCGAGAGGATCGAGACCGTTCTTCTTCCGATACTCGGTCCACTCTGGATAGACGATCTTGGCCTCTTCGCTTGCTTGGTCTTCCATTCAAATCCCGTTTAGCCCTCTCGCTGCAAATTATATTGATTTCAGAGGTTAAGCCAATTCCAGATATCGACAGAACGCATTTGCCAACTGCATCTGCCAAGGCGTCCGGCACTCTGCCTCGAACACTCTTGGCGAGGCCACCAGGACAGCAACACACATTGCTCTCGAGATCGCGACGTTGAACCGGTTTGCGCTGTACAGGAACTCCATACCCCGGGGCGCGTCCGCATGGCTTGACGTTGCCATCGAGTAAATAGCTATGGGCGCCTCCTGCCCCTGAAACTTGTCGACGGTCCCGACACGTGCGCCCGGCAACCGCTGCTGTATTTCAAAGACCTGCGCGTTGTAGGGAGCGATGAGCAGTATGTCTTGGAGCGTGAGGGGCCTCTCCTGACCCTCCCGGTCAATCCATGTCGGCTGACCAGACAGAACCTCGCCGACGAGGCGCGCAACAGCCTCTGCCTCTTCGATCGACGAACTCTGATTACCCGTGTGTTCGACCGACAGATACCTGAGGCCCGTTCCTGTCAGCGGCCCAGCGCCGCGGATTTCCTGCAGCTCGCATCCCTCTACTGAATGCAGCTTGTCGTCATAGAAGAGCTCCGAATTGAACCTGCAGATGTCAGGGTGGAGCCGCCAAGTTTCTTCGAGGAAGAGGCCCTGGTCTTCGGCAATCGTATGTGCGCCGCCGAGGACATGCTCGAGCGCGGAAGCCCCGGTTCCATCCGGATGCGTGCCCTGCGTGGGTTGGTCCAGCTGTTGTGGATCCCCGAGCAGGATCAGGGCCTTCGCGCTCTGGGCAACTGCCAGGACGTTTGCCAGCGACATCTGCGCGGCTTCGTCGATCACGAGCACATCGAGGGCTTCATTTGCGTCAGCGCGTGACCAGAGGAAGTGCGTAGCTCCGGCAACATGCGCCAATCCTGAGCCCAGCGCGGCATAAACGCCGGCGTTGTCTGTCACGAATTTCAACCGGTCCTGATCGGGTTCCATCTCTCCGGACTTCGGTTTCTGAACGCAGCAGAGATCGACCTTCATCTCGGGCGCGGCTTCGACGACCTTGTCAAGCAGGTTGCGGATCACCTTGTGACTGTTGGCCGTGATCCCGACCTTCTTTCCACGCGCGACGAGTTCACAGATCATGCGGGCGCCCGTGTGCGACTTTCCCGTTCCCGGAGGGCCCTGGATCGGGAAGACGCCGTCACCAAGCTCGCGAGCGACGCGCAGCGCAGCCTCCAGGGTCGTTTCGCCCGGCTGCCGGATCGGTCGATCGCCGAGTTCCGGTTTGAGACGCAGCAAGAGTGCCCGGGCGCTCTGATACGGCCCGTCCCCTTCGATGCCATGGTCGGCGACATACTCGCCCAGTCGCATCAGGCTGTCAGCCTGTTCCTTCGTATTGAACATCTGATGCGCGAAGATGCCCTCGGGATGGATGTCGGCAGTCTTCCCCATCTTCTTGATGTCGACCGTCCGGTCATCCGCGGAGACCGCGACAACGCTGCCGATCTTGTCACCGCCATTCATCCGCAGTTCTTCGTCACCTCGGAGATCCGTGTCCTGCTGCGGGAAAGCATACCGGTGAACCGGCGTCCGCGCGCCCGGTGGCGAGACGTCCGCCACAAACGTCAGATGTGACAGCGCGGCACGCTCGTCAATGAGCTCCTCGGGGGTGAGCGCAGAGAGCCGGAAGTATTCCCACCACGCGGCCTTGTCCTCGCGGCGATGCCAGTCAAGGATATTCGCGAGGATCCAGCGGGCGTGCTGTTCTTCGCTCCGCTCTTCGATATCCGCGGGCACGTCGGCTGTCAGTCGCTCGATCAGAGCCTGCACTGCTTCCTGATGTTCTGTCAGCGCTTCGCTTGGCTCCTGGTCGGAGGGTAAGGGGCGCGGAACATCTGTTCCGTCATCAACAAGCTCGTGCACGCGATTTTCAAGCCAGTCGCGCAGGGCAATGGTCGAGGTGCAATCTTCGTAATTGTAGGACTGCACGGTTGCGCGCACCTCGTCATCGATCGCGTCGATATCGCCCAGTTCGAGCCCGGCCTGCAGGCGCGCGAGAGCCACGTTCGCATCCGGCAGGCTGGTGCCCCGCACAAAGTCGTAGATCGGCTCCAGCTTCTTGATCGAGTAACTCTCGACCCCGGCGCGCAGCCCGTTGCGCACGACGCTGTAGAGATCGACCAGCAGATTGCTGCGCAGGAAGTCGTCGATCTCGCTTTCCCGGGTCGCGTAGCGGCCCATCAAGCGTTTCAGCGCCCCGGGTTCATAGGGTGCGTAATGATACACATGCAGGTCCGGATACTGCTCCCTTCGCGCATTCACGAAGTCCACGAAGCGCTCGAAGATCGCCTTCTCCCCTTCTCGGTCAAACGCCCAGTCGGCCGTGTAGGTCCAGGCGCCATTCGGATCGAGATAGATGTAGCCGAAGAGATACTCGAGGCCGTGCTCGCCCACGAACGCATCGCTTTCGATGTCGAAGAAGATGTCCCCGGCAGACGGTTCGGGCAGCAGACACAGGCCGATATCCTCGACGATCGGCAGGAGCTCGTAGCGGACCTCCCCGGTTTCGCGAGACTCTATCTGAATGCGGGCCTGCTCACGTGCCTTCTCGTAGGAGAGCGGAGATCCCTTCTTCGGCTTCCAGGGCATCGGCGTGGGCATCGCCGCGAGCGCAGCTGCGGTCGTGATCCCGTTGTCCTGAAGCTCGGACGTCTGGTTCTTGCTGATCCCGGCGACCAGGCAAAGATGATCGTCTGCGCGCCGCCGCGCGTCGCACCGGGTCCGCCATCTGCAGATGTCGCAGTGTTCCTTCGGCTCGGGATACTGACCGCATAGCGCTCCGTCGGAAGTCGCCGCTTCCGCGGCAGCCTTGGCCTT
Source organism: Rhizobium sp. (assembly GCA_035299345.1). Lineage (GTDB taxonomy): Bacteria > Pseudomonadota > Alphaproteobacteria > Rhizobiales > Rhizobiaceae > Allorhizobium. Next base: position 873 of record DATGWU010000112.1, on the reverse strand, counting down.
CCGGAAATATGCAGCGTAGTCCGTGTACCGGAACTCTTGAGGCTCAAACTCGGACCAGGGCGCCACGACGTAGACATGCTCAGGCGCGATACCCTGGACCTGCTCCAGAAGGTCGGCGTACAGGCAAAGCTGAAGTACCGAGCCAGCCTTGGTCTCGCGGGCAAGCTTCGTGTCGATGATCTCGTAGGACCAGGGCCCGAGATTGCTGGGCTTCTCGACCCGCCGCAGGATATCCGCCCGCCCGACCCACCTGCCATGTGCAAGCGCCGCCTGGACGATGATCTGAGCGCCGGACTCCATCGCAGTCCGGGTCTCGGTGACGGCCGCTGGCGTGATGTCGACTCCGTCGATCCGGATGGACGTCAGGCCCTGAGCCTCAAGGTGTGCGATGAAGGCCTTTTCATGCTGGTCACCCCGCTCTCGAAGAACCTCGAGAAGCGGATCCCAATGCTTCGGCTTTGCAAGCGCCCCTTCAGCGACCTGCAGATCCAGCTCGGTGAGATGGCCGCAGTTCAGATGGCCGACGAGGTCGGAAGCGCTCAGGACGATCTGACCGACATGCTTTTTCATGGCTGCGCCTCCCAGAGACGCTCCGAGAAGCGGTTAAGGGCCGTGACCTTGTGTGTCGGCACATTGGCGTCCCGGCCGTAGATTTCAGCCCGGAGCCAGGCGATCTCCGACGCGGGGTCGGAGGTGATCGTCCACCAGACCCTTCCCAACGGAAGCTCAGCCGGCCGCCAGCGATACCCGCGCTCCTTCAGTTTCTGGCGCTCGTCAAAGGGGGCATCGACCGCTCGAACCAGATAGTCGTCCCGAAGCGCGGCATCCCGGACCGCGGACATGACACGCTGGCCCGACTGTGGCAGCTCCTGC